>NZ_JBEOVO010000009.1:0-235608 GCF_040295605.1 Streptomyces sp. NPDC002773 | reverse complement strand
ATCCGACAGGATCAACTCGGCCTTCGGCCGCCCAGTACGTGCCACCGGCCAAGCTTATACATCTGAACAGAATTCCCGACTCAGAAGACTAGGGCCCGTCTGACAATTCCAGCCGGAGGATCCTGTCGTCCCCCGGCTCGGGAGTGCCCCGGGAGTCCGTCTCGCTGGTCACCAGCCAGAGCCGCCCGCCGCCTCCCGCGAGGACCGTGCGCAGGCGCCCGTACTCCTCCGTCAGGAACGCCTTCGGGTCCCCCGAGAGCTTCGCGCCGGAGAGCGGGACCTGCCACAGCCGCTCACCTCTGAGCCCGGCCATCCAGATCGCGCCCCGCGCGTACGCGATCCCGCTGGGCGAGGCCTCCGAGGTCGGCCACTGGGCCACCGGGTCCACGAACCCGGCCCGCCCGGCCCGCCCCTCGGCCTCCGGCCAGCCGTAGTTCTTCCCGGACTCGACCAGGTTCAGCTCGTCCCAGGTGTTCTGCCCGAACTCGGCGGCCCAGAGCCGCCCCGCCGAGTCCCAGGCGATTCCCTGCACATTGCGGTGCCCGTACGAATAGACCACCGATCCGGCGGAGGGATTGCCCGGCGCCGGCCTGCCCTCCGGTGTCATCCGCAGGATCTTCCCGCCCAGCGACTCCCGGTCCTGGGCCAGACCGGTCTCGCCCGTCTCACCCGTCCCCGCGTAGAGCATCCCGTCCGGCCCGAACGCGATCCGGCCGCCGTTGTGCACGACTCCCTTCGGGATGCCGGTCAGCACCGGCTGCGGCGCGCCGAGCCGGTCCCCGGCCCCGCCCCCGTACCGCATGCGCACGATGCGGTTGTCCGACTCCGCCGTCAGGTACGCGTACACCCAGCCGTCCCGGACCGCGAGGCCCATGAGCCCGCCCTCACCGCCCGGAACCACCCCCGGCACCTCGCCGAGCGAGGTCTTCGCCCCGGTCCGCCCGTCGACCCGGGTGATCGTCCGCTCGTCCCGCGAGGAGACGAGGAGATTCCCGCCCGGCAGCTCCGCGAGCCCCCAAGGCGACTTCAGTCCCTCGGTGAGCGTGCCCGCCACCGCCACCCGGCCGGCGGCGGAGGCCGTCCCGGAAGGAGCCGCGCTCGCGGAGCCGGCCGGGGGCGCTGTCGCCGACACCGACGTCGGCGGAGCCGTACCCGGGCGATCCTCCGCACCTCCCGAGGAGCAGCCCGCCACCAGGACCAGCACGGCGGCGCCCCACAGGGCCTTCACAACTGCAGGACGGCTCATGGCACGGTCCCTTCCGACGAGTCGAGCGGCATCCCTTCACTCTTGATACACCGCTCGGCCCGATCGGGTTCCCTCCCGCCGCCGAAGATCCCCGCTCGCCACGGAAGATCCCGCACACCCTCAGTCCCAGGACCCCCGGGGCGGCGGAAGCGCCGCGATCTCCGCCAGGTCCTCCGCCGTGAGCCGCAGCCCGGCCGCCCGGGCGTTCTCCACCGCCCACCGCTCCCGCTTCGCCCCCGGCACCGGCACGACGTGCGGCCCGCGGCCGAGCACCCACGCCAGCGCCACCTGCGCCGGGGTGACGTCCGCCCCGTGCCGCGCGGCCACCCGCCGCAGGCCCGCCACGATCGGCTGGTTCGCCGCCATCATCTCGGCCGTGAACCGGGGGTGCCGGGCCCGCGGATCGTCCCGCTCAAAGCCGCCGCCGGGCGTCAGCGTCCCGGTGAGGAAACCGTTCCCCAGCGGCATCGCCGCCAAAAAGCCGACGCCCCGCGCCGCGCACCACGGCAGCAGCCGGACCAGCGCCTCCTGCGACCACACCGACAGCTCGGCCTGCACCGCGGCTATGGGGAAGACCTGCTGGACCCGCTCCAACTGGCGGATCGTTCCCTCATAGCCGTCACGGTTCGCGCCCGTCGCGCCCCTGCGGGCCGACCGGGCGCCGACGGCGCACAGGCCGAGCGCCCGGACCTTGCCCGCGGAGACCAGTTCGGCCATGGCGCCCCAGGTCTCCTCGACCGGCACCTCGGGGTCCGCGCGGTGCAGCTGGTACAGGTCGATCACATCGGTCTGGAGCCGCCGCAGGGAGGCGTCGCAGGCCCGACGCACGTACCCCGGCCTGCCGTTGGCGACCACGTGCTGGTCGCCGACGAGCAGTCCGCACTTCGTCGAGACGAAGGCATCCCCCCGTCGCTCCTTCAACGCCCGCCCCACGAGAAGCTCGTTGGTGAAGGGCCCGTACATGTCGGCGGTGTCGAGCAGGCTCACCCCGGCGTCGAGCGCCGCGTGCACGGTCCGCAGCGAGCGGTCCCCCCGCTGGTCCGAACGGCTGTACGCCCAGTTCATCGGCATGCACCCCAGGCCGATCGCACCCACGTCGAGCGCCGTCGCCCCGATTGTCCTGCGCTCCACCTGCCGGTACCCCTCCCTGTGCCGTCCCCCAAAGTAACCAATGGCGCTCGGGATTCTTCGCATAGCCTCCCGGTCATGAGATTCGAAGACACCACCGCTGACGTGTGGCTTCCGATTCCCGCGGACGAGATCGAAGGTCTCCCCGAGCCGGGCACGTCGGGCCTGAACTACCGCTTCTGGGACGGCGGACCGGAGTTCCCCGCCGACCCGGCGCACTGCGCCTTCTACGTCGTCCCGTACATGAAGGGCACCGAGATCGCGGTCCGGCCGCTGGCCGCGATGACCTCGGTCCGGGCCGTCCAGACGCTGTCCGCGGGCATCGACCACGTCACGCCCGGCATCCCCTCCCTGCCGCCGGGCGTGTCCCTCTGCAACGCCAAGGGCGTCCACGAGGCCAGCACCGCCGAGCTCACGCTCGCGCTGATCCTGGCCTCGCTGCGGGGCATCCCGGGCTTCGTGCGCGGCCAGGACGCCGAGGAGTGGCGGGCCGGCTTCTACCCGGCGCTCGCCGACAAGTCCGTCCTGATCGTCGGGTACGGGTCGATCGGCGCCGCCATCGAGGACCGGCTCGCGCCCTTCGAGTGCGCGCGGGTGTCGCGCGTCGCGCGCTCCGCGCGCACCACAGCGCGCGGTCAGGTCCACGCCCTGACGGAACTGCCCGCGCTGCTTCCGGAGGCGGACGTCGTCGTGCTCTCCACCCCGCTCACGCCCGGCACCACGCACCTCGCCGACGCCGGCTTCCTGGCCAGGATGAAGGACGGGGCTCTCCTCGTGAACGTCGCCCGGGGGCCGGTCGTGGACACGGCCGCCCTGCTCAAGGAGGTCGAGAGCGGCCGGATCACGGCGGCGCTGGACGTCACCGACCCGGAACCGCTGCCGGCCGGGCACCCGTTGTGGCACGCTCAAGGTGTCCTGATCAGTCCCCATGTGGGGGGTTCCACCTCGGCCTTCATGCCGCGCGCGAAGCGGCTGGTCGCGGGGCAGCTGCGGCGGTTCGCGGCGGGCGAGGAGCTGACGAACGTCCTCCTCACCACCGACTGAGCCGGAGCCACCCCGCACCACGGCTGACGCGGCCCGCCCGCACCCCGGACCGCGGCCGCCCGCCCCACGGCGACCGACCGCCGTGCCCGCCCCGGGTGTGACGGGAGCGCGCCGGGGAAGGCGGTCGGGAGCGGCCGCGGTTGGGCCGGTCGGGTGGTGCTCGCCCCCGACACGCGCTGCGTACAAGCCTCTGGCCGTCACGGAGAGTACTGCGACCCTGTCCCTGAGTGACGGTCCTGGTGTATCGTCCCGGAACGGGGACTGCGTCGAGTACGGGCTGACGCTGGGGAGCAAAGTGACGGGTCATCAGATTCCGAGGGGGGCGACGGGTGGAGCACGGCCGGAGGACCGACGATCCGACGCGGCGACGCCGCCACCGGCGAGCCTTCCGCGCCTCGCCACCGGCCTCGCGCGTTCCGTGCCGGACCAGGCCGCGCCGCACCGCGCGCCCCGCGCCGCCGGCCCACCGGACACTGAGCGGGACTCCGAGCAGGACACCGAGCGCGACTCCGGTCGGGACTCCGAGCAGGACGCCGGACGGGACTCCGGGCCGGGCGCCCTCACGACGGCCGGCGCCTGCGACGCCTGTGGTGCCGCCGTACCGGAGTCGGCCCCCGCTGCCGTGCGGGACCCCGCCGGCCCCCCCGACCCCGCCGGCCCCCACGACTGCGACGGGCACGCTCCCGGGCGCGCCGACGAGCCGCCGGCGCGCCCGCACGACGCGGCCGGGTGCGGTGGTGCGGTACCGGAGGGCCCGGTGAGCGCCCCCGGGGCGGTCCTCGCGCGCCGCCCCGTCAGCGACGACGGCGGCGACTCCGGCCGCCCCGCCCCCGGGCGCGCCGGCGCCGGCGGAGTCGCCGCCCAGATCGCCCTGGGGCTGATCTGCGCGGGCTACACGACCGGCGCCTCACTCGGCTGGGGCTCGCCGGAGCTCGCGCTCTTCATGGGCGACTTCGGACTCAGCGCCGCCGCTCTCACCGCCGCGGTCTCCTGCTTCCTCTACGGCCGCACCCACCGCGGCAGCGCCCGTCCCGCCTGGCTGCTCTTCGCCTTCTCCTCCTTCATGGCCGCCGCGGGGAACGCCGTGTGGGGCTGGTACGAGGTGGTGCTCCGCACGGAGGTGCCCGACTCCTCCGCCGCCGACCTCTTCTTCTTACTCTTCGCGCCGCCGGCCATCGTCGGCCTCCTCGTCCTCGCCAAGAAGCCCGTCACCCGGGCCGGCTGGGTCTGCCTGGGGCTCGACGCCTGGCTCATCGGGGGCTCCCTGCTCACGCTCTCCTGGAGCCTCGCCCTCGCCCGCACCGCCGACGTCCAGGACGAGTCCGTCGCCCAGTCGGCGCTGTCACTGGCGTACCCGCTGCTCGACATCGTCCTCGTGAGCATGGTCCTGGTCCTGCACTTCCGGCGCTCGCAGGCGAACCGCTCGGCGACCAACACCGCCATCGCCGCCCTCGCCCTGACCGTCCTGTGCGACGCCCTGTTCACCTCGCCGCTGCTCCGCGAGAACTACGCCTCGGGCCAGCTGCTCGACGCCGGCTGGTTCGCCGGTTCCCTGCTGCTCGCCTACGCCCCCTGGGGGGTGCGCAGGCTCCCGGACAGCGCCGCCCCGCCGCGCGGACCGTGGCTCCACAGCCGCCCGGTCGCCGGTTCGCTCGCCGCCCTCACCCCGTACCTCGCCGCGGCGGTCTGCACCCTCGGCATCCTCTACAACGTCGTCGAGGGACGCAGGGTCGACCGCGTCGTCGTCCTCACCGGCTGCACGGTGGTCCTCGCCCTGGTCGTACGGCAGGGCATCATGCTCCTCGACAACATCGCCCTCACCCATGAACTGGCCCAGAAGGAGAACCACTTCAGGTCACTCGTGCAGGGGTCGAGCGATGTCATCATGATCGCCGCGCCGTCCGGGATCCTCCGTTACGTCAGCCCGGCCGCGTCCGGTGTGTACGGGAGGGACGCCGAGGAGCTGATCGGCTCCGAGCTGGCCTCGCTGATCCACCCCGAGGACCTCGGCGCCGTCGTCCACGAGGTACGGCGCTTTCTGGCCGCCTCGCCCGCCGAGGAGCCCACCACCCGGATCGAGTGCCGTTTCCGCTCGGGCCGCGGCGACTGGCTCAACGTCGAGTCGACCGTCAACCGGCACCAGGGCGGCCTGATCTTCAACAGCCGGGACGTCACCGAACGCGTCCGGCTCCAGGCCCAGTTGCAGCACAACGCCGAGCACGACCCGCTCACCGACCTGCCCAACCGGGCGCTCTTCACCCGGCGCGTCCGGCAGGCGCTCGGCGGCCGCCGCGCCTCCGACCCCGGCACCGCCGTGCTCTTCATCGACCTCGACGGCTTCAAGGGGGTCAACGACCGTCTCGGCCACCAGGCGGGCGACGACCTCCTCGTCCAGGCCGCCCGCCGCCTCCACGACTCCGTACGGGCCGGGGACACGGCCGCCCGGCTCGGCGGCGACGAGTTCGCCGCCCTCATCCTCGGGGACGGCGGCCGCGACCAGGCGGCCCGCCGCAGCCAGGTCCAGGAGATCGCCGACCGGCTCCGGCTCACCCTCTCCCGCCCGTACCGCCTCGACGGCGGCAACGAGGTCCGGGTCGCCGCCTCCATCGGGGTCGCCTTCGCCGAGCCCGGCATCGAGGCCGGCGACCTCCTGCGCAACGCCGACCTCGCCATGTACCGGGCCAAGGCGGCCGGCAAGGACCGCGTCGAGCTCTACGCGCCCCAGATGCAGGCCGAGGTGGTACGCAGGACGGAGCTGGCCGCCCGGCTGCGCACCGCCCTCCACGACGGCGAGTTCGCCCTCCTCCACCAGCCGGTCGTCGACCTCTCCACCGGCCGGATCTCCGCCGTCAGCGCCCAGGCGCGGTGGCGCTCCGCCCAGGGCATCCTCTTCACCCCGGCCGAGTACCTCCGGGTCACCGACGACGGCGACCGCACCGCCGAGCTCGGCCGCTGGCTGCTCGAAGCGGCCGTGGAGCAGGCCGCCGAGCGGGCCGGGATCGGCCACCGGGCGCCCGTGTCCATCCGGCTCTCCGCCAGCCGGCTCCTGGACCGCTCGCTGCCGCTCGGCTCCATCGAGTCCCTGCTGACCCGGCACGGCCTGCCGTCCGGCTCGCTGATCATCGAGGTCGGCGACAGCGACCCCAGGATCTCCCTCGACGAGCTGGAGCAGCGCCTCATCACCCTGCGCCGGCTCGGGGTGCGGATCGCGCTCGACGGATTCGGCAGCGGACATGTGGCGATCAACGCGCTGAGACGGCTTCCCGTCGACATACTGAAGCTGGACCGGGCCCTCGTCGAGGGCGTGGTCGAGTCGGCGCGGCTCCGCAAGATCACCCGCGGGGTGCTCCGTATCGCCGGTGAGCTCGGCATGCGGACCGTCGCCGAGGGCGTCGACGTACCGGAGCAGGTGATCGCCCTGCGGGCGATGGGCTGCAGCCACGCCCAGGGCATGGCCTTCTCGGGCCCGCTGGACGAGTACCGGCTGCGCAGAGCCCTGGTGCGGGACGAGTACCCGCTGCCCGGCGGAGTGCCCGTACGGGTCGGAAACCGTCCCCCGTTCCGCTCAAATACTGAGACGCCCGTCCCACCCACTTGACAGTGATGAGGCCTGAGAGGGAGGGTCAGTGCCATGCGCACCCGAATTCTCGTACTTGGAAAGCGCGTCGGCTGAAGCAGGGCCCTCCTCCGGACCTCGCTGAAAAGCACCCGACGCGCTCCCCTCGCTTGCCTCACGGCACGAGGGGTTTTTTGTTGCACCGGCTCCCCTCAAAGTCGACGCAAACCCTCGTAAAACACCTCGCAAAAACCCTCTGCTTCGAGAAGAGATGCTGATGACCGACCAGGCCACCGGGCACCATCCGCAGCCGCGGCCCCGTAGCGGCGCGCAGCCCGCCACCACCGTCGAGCACGTCACGGGTGCGCAGTCCCTCATCCGTTCTCTCGAGGAAGTGGGCGCCGACACCGTCTTCGGCATCCCCGGCGGCGCGATCCTCCCGGCCTACGACCCGATGATGGACTCGCAGCGGGTGCGCCACATCCTGGTCCGCCACGAGCAGGGCGCGGGCCACGCGGCCACCGGCTACGCCCAGGCGACCGGCAGGGTCGGCGTCTGCATGGCGACCTCGGGGCCCGGTGCGACCAACCTCGTCACCCCGATCGCCGACGCGCACATGGACTCCGTCCCGCTCGTCGCGATCACCGGCCAGGTCGCCTCGAAGGCGATCGGCACGGACGCCTTCCAGGAGGCGGACATCTGCGGCATCACGATGCCGATCACCAAGCACAACTTCCTCGTCACCAAGGCCGAGGACATCCCGCGGACGATCGCCGAGGCCTTCCACATCGCCTCCACCGGCCGCCCGGGCCCGGTCCTGGTCGACATCGCCAAGGACGCCCTCCAGGCGAAGACGACGTTCAGCTGGCCGCCGCAGACCGACCTGCCCGGCTACCGCCCGGTGACCAAGCCGCACGCCAAGCAGATCCGCGAGGCCGCCAAGCTGATCAGCGCGGCCAAGCGCCCCGTCCTGTACGTCGGCGGCGGCGTCCTCAAGGCCGGCGCCACCGGCGAGCTGAAGATCCTCGCCGAGCTGACCGGCGCCCCGGTCACCACCACCCTGATGGCCCTCGGCGCCTTCCCCGACAGCCACCCGCTGCACGTGGGCATGCCCGGCATGCACGGCGCCGTCACCGCCGTCACCGCGCTGCAGAAGGCCGACCTGATCGTCGCGCTCGGCGCCCGCTTCGACGACCGCGTCACCGGCAAGCTCGACAGCTTCGCCCCGTACGCCAAGATCGTCCACGCGGACATCGACCCGGCCGAGATCGGCAAGAACCGCGCCGCCGACGTCCCGATCGTCGGTGACGCCCGCGAGGTCATCGCCGACCTGATCCAGGCCGTCCAGGCCGAGCACAGCGAGGGCAACAAGGGCGACTACACCGCCTGGTGGAGCGACCTGAGCCGCTGGCGCGAGACCTACCCGCTCGGTTACGACCTGCCGGAGGACGGCAGCCTCTCGCCGCAGCAGGTCATCCAGCGCATCGGGCAGCTCGCCCCCGAGGGCACGATCTTCGCCGCGGGCGTCGGCCAGCACCAGATGTGGGCCGCCCACTTCATCGACTACGAGCAGCCGGCCACCTGGCTGAACTCCGGCGGCCTCGGCACGATGGGCTACGCGGTCCCGGCCGCGATGGGCGCCAAGGCCGGCATGCCCGACCGCACGGTCTGGGCTGTCGACGGCGACGGCTGCTTCCAGATGACCAATCAGGAGCTCACCACCTGCGCCCTGAACAACATCCCGATCAAGGTCGCCATCATCAACAACGGCGCTCTCGGGATGGTCCGCCAGTGGCAGACCCTCTTCTACAACCAGCGTTACTCCAACACCGTCCTGCACTCCGGACCGGACGACGTCCAGGCGAACAAGGGCACCCGCGTCCCCGACTTCGTCAAGCTGTCCGAGGCCATGGGCTGCGTCGCCCTGCGCTGTGAGGACCCGGCCGACCTGGACAAGGTCATCGCCGAGGCCAACGCCATCAACGACCGGCCGGTCGTCATCGACTTCATCGTCCACGAGGACGCCCAGGTCTGGCCGATGGTCGCCGCCGGCACCTCGAACGACGAGGTCATGGCCGCGCGGGGCGTCCGCCCCGACTTCGGCGACGGCGAAGACGACTGAACCGCGGAACGAAGCAGAGCGAAAAGGAAGAGACCCAGACCATGTCCACCAAGCACACGCTCTCCGTTCTCGTCGAGAACACGCCCGGCATCCTCGCCCGGATCGCCGCCCTGTTCTCCCGCCGCGGGTTCAACATCGACTCCCTCGCCGTCGGCATCACCGAGCACCCCGACATCTCCCGCATCACCATCGTGGTCAATGTCGAGGACCTGCCCCTGGAGCAGGTGACCAAGCAGCTCAACAAGCTGGTCAACGTCCTGAAGATCGTCGAACTCGAGCCCAGCGCCGCGATCCAGCGCGAGCTCGTCCTGGTGAAGGTCCGCGCCGACAACGAGACCCGCTCCCAGATCGTCGAGATCGTGCAGTTGTTCCGCGCCAAGACCGTGGACGTCTCACCCGAGGCGGTCACCATCGAGGCCACCGGTTCGAGTGACAAGCTCGACGCCATGCTCAAGATGCTGGAGCAGTTCGGCGTCAAGGAGCTCGTGCAGTCCGGCACGATCGCCATAGGGCGTGGTTCCCGGTCCATCACGGACCGGTCCCTGCGGGCCCTCGACCGCAGCGCCTGAGAGTCATAGACGGTCGACCGCCGGTCCATCCGGCGGTCCGACTGACGAGACCCGAAAACCTTCCTCCCGCTCCCCGCCGTACGGTGGGACGCACCACCAGCACCTCAAGGAGATTCCCAGTGGCCGAGCTGTTCTACGACGACGACGCCGACCTGTCCATCATCCAGGGCCGCAAGGTCGCGGTGATCGGCTACGGCAGCCAGGGCCACGCCCACGCGCTGTCGCTCCGTGACTCCGGTGTCGACGTCCGCGTCGGTCTCCAGGAGGGCTCGAAGTCCAAGGCCAAGGCCGAGGAGCAGGGTCTGCGCGTCGTCTCCGTGGCCGAGGCCGCGGCCGAGGCCGACCTCATCATGATCCTCACGCCGGACCCGATCCAGGCCCAGGTCTACGAGGAGTCCATCAAGGACAACCTGAAGGAGGGCGACGCGCTCTTCTTCGGTCACGGCCTCAACGTGCGCTACGGCTTCATCAAGGTGCCCGAGGGCGTCGACGTCGCCCTGGTCGCCCCGAAGGGCCCGGGCCACCTGGTCCGCCGTCAGTACGAGGAGGGCCGCGGCGTTCCGTGCATCGCCGCCGTCGAGCAGGACGCGACGGGCAACGCCTTCGCGCTGGCGCTCTCGTACGCCAAGGGCATCGGCGGCACCCGCGCCGGCGTCATCAAGACGACCTTCACCGAGGAGACCGAGACCGACCTCTTCGGCGAGCAGGCCGTTCTCTGCGGTGGCACCGCGGCGCTGGTCAAGGCGGGCTTCGAGGTCCTGACCGAGGCCGGCTACCAGCCGGAGATCGCGTACTTCGAGTGCCTCCACGAGCTGAAGCTCATCGTCGACCTCATGTACGAGGGCGGCCTGGAGAAGATGCGCTGGTCGGTCTCCGAGACCGCCGAGTGGGGCGACTACGTCACCGGCCCGCGGATCATCACCGACGCCACCAAGGCCGAGATGAAGAAGGTCCTCGCGGAGATCCAGGACGGCACCTTCGCCAAGGAGTGGATGGCCGAGTACCACGGCGGTCTGAAGAAGTACAACGAGTACAAGACCCAGGACGAGAACCACCTCCTGGAGACCACCGGCAAGGAGCTGCGCAAGCTCATGAGCTGGGTGAACGACGAGGAGGCGTAAGCCTCCAGGGCCGGGGCCGGACACTGTGTCCGGCCCCTTCCCGCATCGTTGGACACCCCGTCCAACCACGGACGGGTGATCCTTCCAACGAGGCGCATGAACCGCGCCCGAGCACCACTACACTTTCAACAACATTCGCGTTCAGGCCCACAGCGTCGTGCGCTTTCACGCGGCAAGCCCCCTCCACCGCCTGCGGCCGTCGGGACGGCCGTCCGCACTGGATCTGTGAGGACTCACGTGAGCTCGAAACCTGTCGTACTCATCGCTGAAGAGCTGTCGCCCGCCACCGTCGACGCGCTGGGCCCGGATTTCGAGATCCGGCACTGCAACGGCGCCGACCGCGCCGAGCTGATCCCCGCCATCGCCGACGTGGACGCGATCCTGGTCCGTTCCGCGACCAAGGTCGACGCCGAGGCCATCGCCGCCGCCGGGAAGCTGCGGGTCGTGGCCCGTGCCGGTGTCGGTCTGGACAACGTGGACGTCTCCGCCGCCACCAAGGCCGGCGTGATGGTCGTCAACGCCCCGACGTCGAACATCGTCACCGCCGCCGAGCTCGCCTGCGGTCTGCTCGTCGCCACCGCGCGCAACATCCCGCAGGCCAACACCGCGCTGAAGAACGGCGAGTGGAAGCGGAACAAGTACACGGGCGTCGAGCTGAGCGAGAAGACCCTCGGTGTCGTCGGCCTCGGCCGCATCGGTGTCCTGGTCGCGCAGCGCATGTCCGCCTTCGGCATGAAGATCGTCGCGTACGACCCCTACGTGCAGCCCGCCCGCGCCGCCCAGATGGGGGTGAAGCTGCTGGCCCTGGACGAGCTCCTGGAGGTCGCCGACTTCATCACCGTCCACCTGCCGAAGACCCCGGAGACCCTCGGTCTCATCGGCGACGAGGCGCTGCACAAGGTCAAGCCCTCCGTCCGCATCGTGAACGCCGCGCGCGGCGGGATCGTCGACGAGGCGGCGCTGTACACCGCCCTCAAGGAGGGCCGGGTCGCCGGCGCGGGCCTCGACGTGTACGCGAAGGAGCCCTGCACGGACTCCCCGCTGTTCGAGCTCGACCAGGTCGTCTGCACCCCGCACCTCGGCGCGTCCACGGACGAGGCCCAGGAGAAGGCCGGTATCGCCGTCGCCCGCTCGGTGCGTCTCGCGCTCGCCGGTGAGCTCGTCCCGGACGCGGTCAACGTCCAGGGCGGTGTCATCGCGGAGGACGTCAAGCCGGGTCTGCCGCTCGCCGAGAAGCTCGGCCGGATCTTCACCGCGCTCGCGGGCGAGGTCGCGGCCCGTCTCGACGTCGAGGTGTACGGCGAGATCACCCAGCACGATGTGAAGGTGCTCGAACTCTCCGCGCTCAAGGGTGTGTTCGAGGACGTGGTCGACGAGACCGTGTCGTACGTCAACGCCCCGCTGTTCGCGCAGGAGCGCGGTGTCGAGGTCCGGCTGACGACGAGCTCCGAGTCGCCCGACCACCGCAACGTCGTCACCGTGCGCGGCACCCTTTCGAGCGGCGAGGAGGTCGCGGTCTCCGGCACGCTCGCCGGCCCGAAGCACCTTCAGAAGATCGTCGCGGTCGGTGACTACGACGTGGACCTGGCGCTCGCCGACCACATGGTCGTGCTGCGGTACGAGGACCGCCCGGGCGTCGTCGGCACGGTCGGCCGGATCCTCGGCGAGGCCGGTCTGAACATCGCCGGGATGCAGGTCTCCCGCGCGGAGGAGGGCGGCGAGGCGCTCGTCGTGCTCACCGTCGACGACACGCTCCCGGCGCCGGTGCTCGCGGAGATCGCGGAGGAGATCGGCGCCACCTCGGCCCGCTCCGTCAACCTGATCTGACGCGGGACGATCCGACGCAGGACGGCGCCCCCGCGGGGGCTCGCCCGTAGCCTCGTACCCGGCCGCTAGACGCTCGTCTTATACAAGCGTCTAGCGGCCGGGTACAGTGCTGTCATGGGACACAAGGAAGACCTCCTCGAAGGCGCCAAGCGCTGCCTCCTGGAGAAGGGGTACGGGCGCACCACGGCCCGCGACATCGTCGCCGCGTCCGGCACCAACCTCGCCTCCATCGGCTACCACTACGGCTCCAAGGACGCCCTGCTCCAGCAGGCCTTCCTGGCGCTCACCGAGGAGTGGGGCGAGCGGGTCGGCCCCGCCGGCACGGGCGAGGAGAAGCAGGAGCTGCCGGCCGAGCCGTACGCGCGCTTCCACGCCGTCTGGGAGCAGGTGATCGCCGCGGCCGAGGCCAGCCGGCCCCTCTGGAAGCTCCAGACGGAGGTCGTCACCCGGCTCGACGACGACGAGAAGCTGCGCGAGGCGATCAAGGAGCCGCAGCGGGAGGGCCGACTCGGCATGGCGGAGGGCTTCCTCGGCCTCGACCCGGAGGCGGACCCCGAGAAGGCCCGGGTGGCCGGACTGCTCTGCCAGGCCCTGGCGACCGGGGTGATGATCCAGTGGATGGTCGACCCGGCCACGGCCCCGAGCGCCGACGACCTCACGGAGGGGCTCAAGGTGTTGATGGGGGAGGGGGCCTGACGGCCCGTCGGTCCCGACCGGGGTCGGCGACGGCCCCGGGCGCTCTCCTGGGGGCATTCCCGCAGAGCCGCCCGGAGGGCCCGGTCGTCAGAGCCGGGCCGACTTCAGGGACATGTGGAGCAGCAGGCGGTCCTCGCCGTCGTCCAGGTCGAGGCCCGTGAGCTGTTCGACCCGGGACAGCCGGTAGTAGAGGGTCTGGCGATGGATGCCCAGGGCCGCCGCCGTGCGGCCCGCCTGCCCCGCGTTGTCGAGGAACACCTCGGCGGTGCGGGCCAGTTCGGCGTGGCCGGGGGCGAGCAGCGGTGCGACGACGGGGTCGATCTCCGGGTGGTAGAGCGCCGCGAGCAGGCGGTACGGGCCGATGCCGGCCCACTCCGCGACGGGGCCGAGCGTCGGCTGCGCCGTGGCGGCGCGGGCCGCCGTGTTGGCTTCGCGCCAGGCAGCCGCGAGCTCCGTGAGGCCCCGGCGGGGGGTCGCCACGCCGGCCGGGGTCGTGCCGCGCAGCCGGTCGGCGGCCGTACGGGCGGGGGAGAGGTCCTCGGCCGTGCGCAGCCGTACGAGGACGGCGAGGGACTCGCTCTCCGGGAGCGTGGCGACCGCCGCCGCGCCGGGGACCGCCCGGATCGAAGGGGCCTCGCCCTGCCAGGGAGTCACGCAGACGACGGTGTGCAGACCGTCCGCGCTGGGGCCGAGGGCCGTCCGGAGCGCCGCGACGGCCATGTCGCTCTGCCAGCCGCGCCCGCTGGTCAGGACCGCGGCGAACTCGCGCGCGAGGTCGCTGTCCGCGCGCTCCTCGTCGGCGAGGAGGTCGCCGATCCGGGTGGCGACCTCCATCGCGGCCGTGAGCTGGGCGGGCGCGGGGCCGGGCTCGGCGTCGAGCAGCCAGACGTATCCGAGGACGACGCCCCGGTGGCGTACGGGCAGGCAGAGGCGGTCGCGGAACACCCCGGCGTCAGGGGCGGCCGGGATGCGGACCGGGCCCGTCGCCCGGGTGATCCCGAAGCCCTCGAACCAGGCGCGGACCGCCGGGGTCGACTTCCGGGTCAGGATCGACCGCGTCCGGACGGGGTCCATGGCGGTGTCGTCGTCGCTGTCGTGGGCGCCGAAGGCGATCAGACCGAAGTCGCGGTTCTCCAGCGTCGCGGGGGCGCCGAGGAGCGCCGAGATCTCGTCCACCAGTTCTTGGTAATCGCCCTTCACGGCGCCATTCTCGCACCCTCTCAGACATGTGTATGAGACGCCGGGCACGGTTGCGTGACAGCTGTAGATGGCGGACGATCGGAGCGATCCATAGGTTTCACGGTGGTTCTTCGTGCTGTTCCCGCATTCTTACGAATGATCGGGTACGGCATCCTTCGTCACCCCGCCCTTCTGGAGGTCCCCGTGCTGGGTCCCGTGATCCTCGCCGCGTCGCGCAGCGACAAGATGCGCCGTTTCGTGTCGGCCGCCCCCGGGACCAAGCAGGTCGTCGCCCGCTTCATCGCGGGTGAGTCGGTCGAGGACGTCGTCCCGATCGTCCAGGAGCTGAGCGACCGCGGTCTGGAGGTCACCCTCGACGTCGTCGGTGAGGACATCACCACCGTTGAGCAGTCGTACGCCGCCCGGGACGCCTACCTGGAGCTCATCGGCCGTCTCAAGGAGCTGGGCCTCGGCGAGCGCGCCGAGATGTCCGTCAAGCTGTCGATGTTCGGCCAGTCCCTGGAGGACGGGCACGAACTGGCCCTCTCCAACGTGCGCCCGGTCGTCGCGGCCGCCGCCGAGATCGGCACGACCGTCACCCTGGACGCCGAGGACCACACCACCCTCGACTCGATGTTCGCCATCCACGAGGAGCTGCGGAAGGACTTCCCGCAGACCGGCTGCGTCATCCAGGCGTACCTCTTCCGCACCGAGGACGACGCCCGCCGCCTCGCCGCCAACGGCTCCCGCGTCCGGATCGTGAAGGGCGCCTACAAGGAGCCCGCCTCCGTCGCCATCCAGGACAGGCCCGGCATCGACAAGGCGTACGTCCGGATCATGAAGATCCTGATGGACGGCGAGGGCTACCCGATGATCGGCTCCCACGACCCGCGCCTCATCTCCATCGGCCAGGAGCTCGCCCGCCGCGCCGGGCGCAAACTGGACGAGTACGAGTTCCAGATGCTGTACGGCATCCGCGGCGAGGAGCAGCACCGCCTCGCCGCCGAGGGACACCGCATGCGCGTGTACACCGCGTACGGCACCGACTGGTACGGCTACTTCATGCGGCGCCTCGCGGAGAAGCCGGCCAACCTCCTCTTCTTCGTCCGCTCCATCCTCACCAAGGGCTGAGCCCACCACCTCTCACAAGGAGTAACGCGACCCATGGACGCTGTCACCCAGGTCCCCGCTCCGGTCAACGAGCCGGTGCACAGCTACGCCCCCGGCTCCCCCGAGCGCCTCCGTCTGGAGACCAAGCTCAAGGAGCTGGCCGAGAACCCGCGCGAGCTGCCGATGACCATCGGCGGCGTCAAGCGCATGGGCGGCGGCGACGAGTTCAAGGTCGTCCAGCCGCACAACCACAAGGCCGTCATCGGCACCTTCCGCGGCGCCACCACGCAGGACGCCCAGGACGCGATCGACGCCGCCCTGGCCGCCGCCCCGGCCTGGCGCGCGATGGCCTTCGACGACCGTGCCGCGATCATCCTGCGCGCCGCCGAGCTGCTCGCCGGCCCGTGGCGCGAGACGCTGGCCGCGTCCACCATGCTCGGCCAGTCGAAGACCGCCCAGCAGGCCGAGATCGACACCCCGTGCGAGCTCGTCGACTTCTGGCGCTTCAACGTGGCGTACGCCCGCCAGATCCTGGCCGAGCAGCCGCCGGCGAACTCGCCCGGCGTGTGGAACCGTCTGGACCACCGCCCGCTCGAGGGCTTCGTCTACGCGATCACGCCGTTCAACTTCACGGCCATCGCGGGCAACCTGCCCACCGCCCCCGCCCTCATGGGCAACGTGGTGGTCTGGAAGCCGTCCCCGACGCAGACCCACTCCGCCGTGCTCCTCATGGAGCTCCTGGAGGAGGCCGGCCTGCCGAAGGGCGTCATCAACCTGGTGACCGGCGACGGCATCGCCGTCTCCGAGGTGGCCCTGAACCACCGCGACCTGGCCGGCATCCACTTCACCGGCTCGACCAAGACCTTCCAGCACCTGTGGAAGACGGTCGGCAACAACATCGAGAACTACCGCTCGTACCCCCGGATCGTCGGCGAGACCGGCGGCAAGGACTTCGTCGTCGCCCACCCGAGCGCCGACCGGGCCATCCTGAAGACCGCGCTGACCCGCGGCTCCTTCGAGTACCAGGGCCAGAAGTGCTCCGCGTCCTCCCGCGCGTACGTCCCGGCGTCCATCTGGAACGACGGCTTCAAGGAGGAGTTCGCGGCCGAGGTCGACGGCATCACCATGGGTGACGTCACCGACCTGTCGAACTTCGTCGGCGCCGTCATCGACGAGCGTTCGTTCGCCAAGAACAAGGCGGCCATCGACCGTGCCGCGGCCGACCCGAGCTGCACGATCATCGCCGGCGGCACGTACGACGACTCGGTGGGCTACTTCGTCCGCCCGACCGTCATCGCCTGCACCGACCCGGAGAACGAGGTCTTCACGACCGAGTACTTCGGCCCGATCCTCGCGGTCCACGTGTACGAGGACGAGAACTACGACGAGATGCTGACCCAGATGGAGTCGGCCTCGGACTACGCCCTCACCGGCGCGGTCATCTCCGGCGACCGCGCGGCCGCCGCGTACACGATGGAGAAGCTCCGCTTCGCCGCGGGCAACTTCTACATCAACGACAAGTCGACCGGCGCCGTCGTCGGCCAGCAGCCCTTCGGCGGCGGCCGCGCCTCGGGCACGAACGACAAGGCCGGCGCCCCGCAGAACCTGATGCGCTGGACGCTGACCCGCGCCATCAAGGAGACGCTGGTCCCGCCGACCGAGTACGGCTACCCGCACATGGGCTGATCCGCCCGCCGCATGAGCGGCCCCTGATCACCGCCCCCCTCCCCGGTCCCCCAAACCGAGGACGGGGGCGGTTCTCATGCGGGGGGCTTACGCTGCTGGGAGGGGGCTCGGTGAGGAGGTACGTCATGCCTGGTTCGACGACCATCGGCCCCGGGCACGGGGTCGACGGGATCGAGCACCTCGACGCGCTGCGGATGATGGCCCTGATGAGGGAGCTGCACCGGCTGCTGACCGGGTCGGGACCCGACCGGATCACGGACGCGCAGATCGCCGCCCTGTGCGGGCGGGAGGGCCCCCAGCGAGAACCCTTCACCGACTGGGTGGCGCGCATGGCCCGCGACCTGGAGAAGGCTACGGCCTGAGGGGGACGCGCCGCGCGAGGAAGTCACCGATCAGCTCGGCGATCCGCGGGGCGTGGGTCTCCAGGGCGAAGTGGCCCGTGGGGAGGAGGTGGATCTCCGCGTCGGGGAGGTCGCGGCTGAAGGCCTCGGCGCCCGCCGGGACGAAGACCTGGTCGCCCTCGCCCCAGACCGCGAGCAGGGGGACCTGGCTCGTGCGGAAGTACTCCTGGAAGGCGGCGTACAGGGCGAAGTTCGAGCCGTAGTCGGCGATGAGGGACAGCTGGATCCCGTCCTGGCCCTCGCGGGCCATCAGGGCGGCGTCGTGGTGCCAGGCGTCGGGGCTGAGGCGGTCGCGGTAGGCGGCGGGGACGCCCGTCTCGTACTGCCAGCGGATGCCGTCGAGCGACCGGATGGCGCGGACCGGGGCCTCCGTCTCGGGGGTGCGGTTCTCGATCAGGGCGAGGACCGGCGCCCAGGCCTCGGCGCCGAGGCCCTCCTCGTAGGCGTTGCCGTTCTGGCTGATGATCGCGGTGACCCGCTCGGGGTGGGCGAGGGCGAGGCGCAGGCCGATGGGGGAGCCGTAGTCCTGGACGTAGACCGCGAACCGCTCCAGGCCCAGCGCCTCGGTGAACTCGACGGTGAGCGCGGCCAGTTCCGCGAACGTGTAGTCGAAGTCGGAGGCCGAGGGAGTGGCGCTGCGGCCGAAGCCGAGGTGGTCGGGGGCGATCAGCCGGTAGTCGTCGGCGAGCAGGGGGATCAGGTCGCGGAACATGTGCGAGCTGGTGGGGAACCCGTGCAGCAGGAGGAGTACGGGGGCGTGGGCCGGGCCTGCCTCGCGGTAGGCGATCTCATGGCCCCGGACGGTGGTGGTGCGGTGGCGAGTCGGCAGCACGGTCATTTGCTCTAACCCCTTATGTGGCAGTAGCTGGTTAGGTGACTCAAGCAGCCTGTTGCTAACCTGTCAATTCCTGATGAGGGGTTAGGTGGGTGTGGGAGTCTGGGCCCATGACCGTGAGGATCGCGCCCACTCATGAACTCGGGGCCGCCCGGCTCCGCTGCGTACGCGAGCTGCTCGACGCCGCCTTCGACGGCGACTTCGGCGACGACGACTGGGACCACACCCTCGGCGGCGTCCACGCCTGGACCGAGGACGAGCGGGGCATCACCGCGCATGGGGCCGTCGTGATGCGCCGCGCCCTCCACCGCGGCCGCTCCTACCGCGTCGGATACGTCGAAGGGGTCGCCGTCCGCGCCGACCGCAGGCGGCAGGGGCTCGGCGGGGCCG
Organism: Streptomyces sp. NPDC002773; assembly: GCF_040295605.1. NCBI lineage: Bacteria > Bacillati > Actinomycetota > Actinomycetes > Kitasatosporales > Streptomycetaceae > Streptomyces > Streptomyces sp. NPDC002773. The sequence goes on along the minus strand of NZ_JBEOVO010000009.1, from coordinate 216,698 downwards.
TGATGGCCGAGCTGGAGCGGGTCATCGACGGGGCGTACCTCTTCGGGGCGCTCGGCGCCTCGGACGACGGGGCCGCGCTCTACCGGGCGCGCGGCTGGCAGGTCTGGGAGGGGCGCCTGGAGGCCATGGGGCCCGAGGGGGTCGTCCGGCTCGCGGAGGAGGAGGGGTACGTGTATCTGCGGCCGGCGGCCGGCCGGACGCTGCCCGATCCCGCCGCCGCCCTCGTCTTCGACTGGCGGGACGGCGACGTGATGTGAGGGAGCGTCAGGGAGTGGGCGGGTTCTCCGTCGTGCGTCCCTTGGCCGACTCCAGGTGCGAGGTGTACAGGGCGGAGAACATGGAGGCGAGGGCGATGGAGATCGCGAGTCCGCCCATGCCGAGCGTCCCCATGAAGCACGCCGTCATCGCGCCGCCGACCAGTACGAGCCACACCGCGAGCGCCGCCTTGCCGCGCCGGCTCAGGAACAGCCACCGGTACGGGGCGGCCGGCGGGGCCTCCAGGGTGCCCGCAGGACCCGCCGTCGCCGCGCGCGGCCGCTTGAAGTAGCCGTACACCAGCCACTCGCCGCACAGCTCCCAGCCCTCGGGCTCAAGCTCGGCCAGGACCTTCGCGCGGCGCCGGGCTCCGATGACCTCCCGGCGGTACTCCCAGCGCAGTGCGGCCCCCTGCGCCCGGCGGCAGACGAACCGGCCGAGCGCGTCGAGCGACTCCACCTCCCAGCCCTGGTCGCCGTGGACGGCGAGCATCCGGCGGTCGTTGAAGAGGTCGGCGGTCCAGGTCCAGGTCTCCGCCCGCTCGTCCGGTTCGCCGGGCGCCGGGGCGAGCCCGCCGAGCCGTGCGGCGAACTCGTCGGCGGGTCCGAACTCCTCCCGCGGGTCCGTCCCGGTCTCGGCCAGATGGGCGCGGAGGTCCTCGACGGTGGCGGTGATCTGCGCGTCCGGTACGCCGGCGGCCCGCAGCGCGCCGGAGAGCTGGGTGAAGTAGGCGTCGGTGGTCATGGTGTCGTCCCCCCTGGGCTGAGCATGGTCCGTACGGTGTGGTGGAAGTCCAGCCAGGCGCCGCTCTCGGCGGCGAGTAGCTCGCGGCCGGGTTCGGTGAGCCGGTAGTAGCGGCGTCCCGGGCCGCGCTCGCCGGCGCGGAACTCGGCCTCCACCAGGCCGCCTTCCTCCAGGCGGTTCAGGACGGGATAGAGCGTCCCGCCCTTGATCTCGCCGAGTCCCGCCTCGGCGAGGGCCTTGGCGATCTCGTACCCGTAGCTCTCGCCGTCGGTCAGGCGGGAGAGGACGAGCAGGTCGAGGACTCCCTTGAGCCAACTGGATCTGCGGTCTGCGGCCATGGGTGCATTGGATCACCAACTAGATAGGAATGCAAACTAGATAGGTACGCCTGAGGGAAGGCTTCGTCTCAGATAGTAGGAAGTCCGAGTAACTGTGGAGACAGATGCGGCCGGCTGTCCTAGCTTTGTAGGAGCCGAACGTCTCGCTCCATCAGCGAATGGCGGCCGAGAGCGCGATGCCCTGTGCAGGCAACCCCTGCGGCGGCGCTCCCCGCCCCTTCCGGCGCCTTCGATCACCACTGATCTCAAGGAGTCGATCCCTCATGGCCGCTCAGACCGCCCGCCGCGTCCGTCACTCCGCCAACCGCCCCAGCGACGAGGCCCGCCAGAACGCCGCCGCCGCCCTCCAGCGCGCCCTCGACCGCCGTGACAACGGCGGCTCCACCGGCCACTGACACCGACCCCGGCCGCTGACACGCGCTGTTCCCGTCCGGCATGGCGGTTCGTCCACATGGTGGACGACGCGTGTCAGACGATGGGACGAAGAGTAGGGTGCCGACATGTCTCACAGCATCAATCTCGCAGTCATTCCCGGCGACGGCATCGGCCAGGAGGTCGTGGCCGAGGGCCTCAAGATCCTCGCGGCCGTCCTTCCCCAGGACGTGAAGCTGGAGACCGAGGAGTACGACTTCGGCGCCAAGCGCTACCACGCCACCGGTGAGACCCTCACCGACGCCGACCTCGACTCCCTCAAGAAGCACGACGCCATCCTGCTGGGCGCCATCGGCGACCCGTCGGTGCCCTCCGGCGTCCTGGAGCGCGGCTTCCTCCTGAAGCTCCGCTTCGCCTTCGACCACCACGTGAACCTGCGTCCCTCGAAGCTGCTCCCCGGCGTCGCGACCCCGCTCGCCGGGCAGCCCGAGATCGACTTCGTCGTGGTCCGCGAGGGCACCGAGGGCCCGTACACCGGCAACGGCGGCACCATCCGCAAGGGCACCCCGCACGAGGTCGCCACCGAGGTGTCGGTCAACACCGCCTTCGGCGTGGAGCGAGTCGTCCGGGACGCCTTCGCCCGCGCCCAGGCCCGCCCGCGCAAGAAGCTGACGCTGGTCCACAAGAACAACGTGCTGACCTTCGCCGGCCACCTCTGGACGAACATCTTCGAGAAGGTCGCCCAGGAGTTCCCCGAGGTCACCACCGACTACCTGCACGTCGACGCCGCGACGATCTTCCTCGTCACCGACCCGGCCCGCTTCGACGTGATCGTCACCGACAACCTCTTCGGCGACATCATCACCGACCTCGCCGCTGCCGTCTCCGGCGGCATCGGCGTCGCCGCCTCCGGCAACATCAACCCGAGCGGCGACTTCCCGTCGATGTTCGAGCCGGTCCACGGCTCCGCGCCGGACATCGCGGGTCAGGGCAAGGCCGACCCCACGGCCACCGTCCTCTCCGTCGCCCTCCTGCTGCGCCACCTCGGCTACGAGACCGAGGCCGCCCGGGTCGAGAAGGCCGTCGCGGCCGACCTCACCGAGCGTGGCAGCACCGTCCGCACCACGGACGAGATCGGCGACGCGCTCGCCGCGCGAGTAGCGAGCTGACCCGCGCCGACTGACTTTGACAGCAGCCGCCGGGTCGCACCTGCACCCGGCGGCTGTACCTGTGCGGTCGCCGGGTGCCACCATCGAACCCTGGACCGCGTTCACCCGTTTCGTACACCGGTCCCCGCGAGCGATAATCGGACGTGGGGCCGCGCGCGCGGGCATGCTCGGACGTCCACACAGTCATGGACCTCGGTCGATGACCGAGGCGTGAGCGCGGTCCTCCCCACACAACCGGTGAAGGACACGCACTCATGACGACGCCCACGATCGAGCTCAAGCCCTCCTCCAGCCCGCTGTCCGACGCGGAGCGCGAAGCGATCCTGGCGAACCCGGGATTCGGCCGCCACTTCACCGACCACATGGTCACCATCCGGTGGACCGAGGGCCGTGGGTGGCACGACGGACAGCTCGTGCCGTACGGCCCGCTGCAGCTGGACCCGGCGACGAACGTCCTGCACTACGCGCAGGAGATCTTCGAGGGCCTCAAGGCCTACCGCCGCCCCGACGGCTCGGTCGCCAGCTTCCGCCCGGACGCCAACGCGCGCCGCTTCCAGACCTCCGCCCGCCGTCTCGCCATGCCGGAACTGCCCGTCGAGACCTTCGTCAAGGCCTGTGACGTGCTCGTCCAGCAGGACAAGGCGTGGGTCCCGGAGCACGGCGGCGAGGCCTCGCTCTACCTGCGCCCGTTCATGATCGCGACCGAGGTCGGCCTCGGGGTCCGCCCGGCCAACGAGTACCTCTTCGTGGTCATCGCCTCCCCGGCCGGCCCGTACTTCCCCGGCGGCGTGAAGCCCGTCTCCATCTGGCTCTCCGAGAACCGCGTCCGCGCGGTCCCCGGCGGCATGGGCGACGCCAAGACCGGCGGCAACTACGCGGCCTCGCTGCTCGCGCAGGCCGAGGCCATCGAGAAGGGCTGCGACCAGGTCGCCTACCTCGACGCCGTGGAGCACAAGTGGGTCGAGGAACTCGGCGGCATGAACCTGTACTTCGTGTACGGGGCTGAGGCCAACCAGAAGCCCAAGCTCGTCACCCCGACGCTCACCGGTTCGCTGCTCGCCGGCATCACCCGTGACTCGCTGCTCAAGCTGGCGGCGGACCTCGGTCTTGAGCCGGTGGAGGGCCGCGTCTCCATCGACCAGTGGCAGACCGACACCGAGAACGGCACCCTGACCGAGGTCTTCGCCTGCGGCACCGCCGCCGTCATCACCCCGGTCGGCACGGTCAAGTCCGAGCGGGGCGAGTGGCAGCAGTCGGGCGGCGAGCCCGGCGAGGTCACGATGAAGCTGCGCGAGGCGCTGCTCGCCGTCCAGACCGGCAAGGCCGAGGACGTCCACGGCTGGATGCACGAACTGGGCTAGTCGCTCACTCCGCTGGAGCCAGGGCTTCCGGGGCCGTCACGGTCCCGGGAGCCCTGTTCGGCGTCAGTACGGCGTACAGCGCGCCGCCCACGACCGCCGACACCACGAAGCTGCAGTCGATCCCGCCCGTCAGGGCGAGCAGCGGCCCCTCGTAGAGGGGTGTCGACACCGAGGCCAGGCCGGCCGCCGCGCCGATCGCCCAGGAGGCGGTGGCGCGCGGGTGCCAGCCCGCCGCGTACCAGTAGATCCCGCCGCGCGCACGGCGGTTGTAGACCTGGAGGGCCTCCGGGTCGTACGTCCCGCCGCACCGGGCGTGGCCGATCAGCGTGATCACCGCCCAGGGCGTGCCGATGGCAGTGAGCAGCAGGACGAACGAGGTCATCGCCGTCTGCGCGTCCGAGGCGAAGTGGCCGAGGAAGACGAAGGCGGTCGCCACCACCGCGACCACCAGGGTGGCACGCGCGCGCGTGGCCCTCGGCAGGATGGCGTCCAGGTCGAGCCCCATGGAGTACAGCATCAGACCGGCGTTGCCGACGGATCCCGCCGTGGCCGCGATGAGCAGCGGGACCAGGTACCAGGCGGGGGAGGCGGCGACGAGCGGCCCCGCGTAGTCGAGCGCCCCGCGGGAGGCGAGCGCCGTGAACGTACCGAAGAGCTGGGGGATCAGCAGCCCGACGACCAGGCCGAGACAGGTGGCCCGCCAGACCTTCGCGGGGCTGTGCCGCTCGGGGGAGACGTACCGGGTGTAGTCGCCGAGCAGGGTGATGAAGGCGACCGGTCCGCTGAGTCCGGCGGCCACCGCGGAGAGCAGCCAGGTCGGCCAGAAGGAGCCGAGCAGGTACGGGGTGTCCGGGACCGCCGCCGCCGTGAAGTCGCCGGCGTAGGCGAAGAGGCCCACGGCGAGGAGGACGGTCATGCCGACGGCGAGGGCCTTGCTCAGCTTGAGCAGCAGCCGGTAGCCGTACACCGCGGCGACCACCGTGCAGGCGGCGAGCAGCGCGTAGACGGCGGCGTGGGTGGCGCCGCCGGTCGGCAGGCCGACCAGGCGGGCGAGCGTGCCCACCATCACGTCCCCGCCGATCCACAGGGTCAGCGCGGTGTAGCCGAGCGAGAGCAGCAGCCCGACCACCGAGCCGACGAGCCGTCCGCGGACGCCGAAGAAGGCGCCGGACGAGGTGGAGAGGTTGGTCGCGGTACGGAGTGACACCAGCGCGAGCGGCGCGGTGACGGCGACGCCGACGAGGGTGCCGACGAGGACCGAGGTCACCGAGCCCCACAGGTCGAGGCCGAAGGAGACGGGGAGCCAGCCGAAGACGATCACCCCCAGGCAGAGGTTGGATCCGAGCAGGATCGCGACGAGATCGCGGGGGTTGCTGGTGCGTTCGGCCTCGGGGATGGTGTCGACTCCGCGCTGTTCTATCGGCATGGGGTCTCCTGGGGACGGGAGCGGGGGACGTTTTAGAGTGGCGCTCAATGTGACCTGTGGTCGTACCTCGCGTCAATGCTTGGAACCGAGCGTCTCAGCATTTAGAGTGTCGCTCAAACAGGAGGTGTTTCGGACGTGCGACTGACCCCCACGGAACGCGACCGGCTGCTGCTCTTCGGAGCCGCCGAGCTCGCCCGTGCCCGCCGGGCCCGGGGCCTGCGGCTCAATGTCCCCGAGGCGACCGCGCTCATCGCGGACACGGTCTGCGAGGCGGCCCGCGACGGCAAGCGACTCGCCGAGGCGATCGAGGCCGCCCGCTCGGTCCTCGGCCCCGACGACGTGCTCCCCGGCGTCGCCGACGTGGTGACCGAGATCCATGTCGAGGCGGTGTTCGACGACGGCTCGCGGCTCGCGGTCGTCTCCGACCCGATCGGAGGCGGCGGCCTGGGAGAGGCCGCGCCCGGCGCGCTGCTGCCGGGCCCCGGGCACCCGGAGGCCGAGCCCGTGCTCACCCTCCCCGTGCGGAACACGGCCACCGTCCCGGTGAGCGTCACCTCCCACTTCCACTTCTTCGAGGTCAACCCGCGCCTCGACTTCGACCGCGCCGCCGCCTACGGCATGCGGCTCGCCATCCCGGCCGGCGCCTCCTTCCGCTTCGACCCGGGCGGCGCCGCCGAGGTCGGGCTCGTGCCGATCGGCGGCGCCCGCGTCGCCATCGGCTTCGCGGGCCTGGTCGACGGCCCGCTGGACGCGCCCGGCGTGCGGGAAGAGGCCCTGCGCAGGGCGAGGGCATGCGGCTACCTGGGAATCGAGGACGACTGATGGACCCGTACGAGTACGCATCCGTGCACGGCCCGCGCGCCGGCGACCGAGTCGTCCTCGGCGACTCCGGGCTCGTCGTCCGGGTCGAGTCGGACTCCCAGAAGCCCGGTGACGAGTTCCTGGCGGGCTTCGGCAAGACGGCCCGCGACGGACTGCACCTGAAGGCCGCCGCCGTCCGTGAGACCTGCGACGTCGTCATCAGCAACGTCCTGGTGATCGACGCCGTCCTGGGCATCCGCAAGGTGTCCATCGGCATCCGCGAGGGCCGGATCCACGCGATCGGGCGGGCCGGCAACCCCGACACCCTCGACGGCGTCGACGTCGTCGTCGGCACCGGCACCTCGATCGTCTCCGGCGAGGGCCTCATCGCCACCGCGGGAGCCGTCGACACCCACGTCCACCTGCTCTCGCCCCGGATCCTGGAGGCCTCGCTCGCCAGCGGCGTCACCACCGTCATCGGGCAGGAGTTCGGCCCGGTGTGGGGCGTCGGCGTCAACTCGCCCTGGGCCCTGCGCCACGCCTTCAACTCCTTCGACGCCTGGCCCGTCAACATCGGCTTCCTGGCCCGGGGCTCGTCCTCCGACCCGGCGCCGCTGGTCGAGGCGCTCGCCGAGGGCGGGGCCTCCGGCTTCAAGGTCCACGAGGACATGGGCGCCCACACCCGCGCCCTCGACACCGCGCTCCGGGTCGCCGATGAGCACGACGTGCAGGTCGCCCTCCACAGCGACGGCCTCAACGAGTGCCTGTCCGTGGAGGACACCCTCAGCGTCCTGGCGGGCCGTACGATCCACGCCTTCCACATCGAGGGCTGCGGCGGCGGACACGTACCCAACGTCCTCAAGATGGCGGGCGTGCCGAACGTCATCGGCTCCTCCACCAACCCCACCCTGCCCTTCGGCCGCGACGCGGTCGCCGAGCACTACGGGATGATCGTCTCCGTCCACGACCTGAAGACCGACCTCCCCGGTGACGCCGCCATGGCGCGCGACCGGATCCGGGCCGGGACGATGGGCGCGGAGGACGTCCTGCACGACCTCGGCGCGATCGGGATCACCTCCTCCGACGCGCAGGGGATGGGAAGGGCCGGCGAGACCGTACGCCGGACCTTCGCCATGGCCGGGAAGATGAAGGCCGAGCTCGGACCCATGGAGGGCGACGGCGCGCACGACGACAACGCGCGCGTGCTGCGCTACCTGGCCAAGCTCACCATCAACCCGGCGATCGCCCACGGCCTCGCCCACGAGATCGGTTCGATCGAGGCCGGGAAGCTGGCCGACATCGTGCTGTGGCGGCCGGAGTACTTCGGTGCCAAGCCGCAGCTGGTGCTCAAGTCCGGCTTCCCCGCGTGGGGGGTCGTGGGCGATCCCAACGCCGCCACCGACACCTGCGAACCGCTCGTCCTCGGGCCGCTGTTCGGCGGGCACGGCGCCACGGCCGCCGACCTCTCGGTCGCGTTCGTCGCCCAGGCCGCCGTCGACCTCGGCGCCGACAAGATGCCGACCCGGCGCCGCCGCGTCGCCGTGCGCGGCACCCGCGGCATCGGCCCCGCGGACCTGCTCCTCAACTCCCGGGTCGGAGACGTCCAGGTCGACGACCGTACGGGTCTCGTCTCCCTCGACGGCTCGCCGATCCGCTCGGAAGCGGTCGACTCCGTCTCCCTCAACCGCCTCTACTTCCTCTGATTCCTCTGCATACTCCTAGGACTCCTCGATGACCTACCGCATGCCCGCCGAGTGGATGCCGCACGAGCGCACCTGGATGGCCTGGCCCAGCCCCAACCCCACCTTCACGAACGAGGACGAACTCGCCGAGGCCCGCGAAGCCTGGGCGTCGGTGGCCCGTGCCGTCCGCCGCTTCGAGCCGGTCACCCTGGTCGTCGCCCCCGGCGACGCCGAGTCGGCCCGCGCCCTCGTCGGCCCCGACGTCGACCTGGTCGAGCGGGACCTCGACGACGCCTGGATGCGGGACATCGGCCCCACCTTCGTCACGAACGGCACCGAACTCGCCGCCGTGGACTGGGTGTTCAACGGCTGGGGCGCCCAGGACTGGGCCCGCTGGGAGCACGACTCCAAGATCGCCCGCCATGTCGCGGACCTCGCGGAGGTCCCCGTACTGTCGTCCTCCCTCGTCAACGAGGGCGGCGCGATCCACGTCGACGGCGAGGGCACGGTCCTCCTCACCGACACCGTGCAGCTCGGCGCCGGCCGCAACCCCGAGTGGACCCGCGAGCAGGTCGAGGCCGAGATCCACGCCAAGCTCGGCACGACGAAGGCGATCTGGCTCCCCAACGGCCTCACCGGCGACTACGGCCTCTACGGCACCCAGGGCCACGTCGACATCGTCGCCGCCTTCGCCCGCCCCGGCACGGTCCTCGTCCACAGCCAGCAGAACCCGGCCCACCCCGACTACGAGCGCTCCCGGATGTACGTGAACATCCTCCGCGGGCAGACCGACGCCCAGGGCCGCCCCCTCGAAGTCGTCGAGATCCCCGCCCCGACCGTCCTCAAGGACGAGGAGGGCGACTGGGTCGACTACTCCTACATCAACCACTACCTGTGCAACGACGGCGTGGTCCTCTGCGCCTTCGACGACCCCCACGACGAGCTCGCCGCGGAGATCTTCCGCCGCCTCTTCCCCGAGCGCGAGGTCGTCCTCGTCGACGCGCGGGCGATCTTCGCAGGTGGGGGCGGCATCCACTGCATCACCCAGCAGCAGCCGAGGGTCTGAGCCGCGGCGGGCATGCGGTAGAACGTACGAGTGAGTCAGAGCAGCAGCCCCGTGCCCCCCAGCCGCCGGCGCAACCAGGCCGCCCCGCCCCGCGAGGACGTACTCGCCGCCGCCATGGGCACGATCGCCGAGCGGGGGCTCGACGGGCTGACCATGGCCGGCCTGGGGCGGCAGGTCGGGATGAGCAGTGGGCACCTCCTCTACTACTTCCGCACCAAGGACGAGCTGCTGCTCCGGACGCTGGAGTGGAGCGAGGGGCGGCTCGGGGCCGAGCGGAGCGCGCTGCTCTCCGGCCCCGGGACCGCGCGCGAGCGGCTCGACGGGTACGTCGACGTGTACGTGCCCGAGGGGCCGCGCGACCCGCACTGGACGCTGTGGCTGGAGGTCTGGAACCGCTCGCAGAACGCCGACGCCGACGCCCGGGCCCGGCAGGCCGCCATCGAGGGCGCCTGGCACCGGGACCTGGTCGCGATCCTCGCCGAGGGGGTCTCGCGCGGGGAGTTCAGGCCGGTCGACCCCGACCGGTTCGCGGCCCGGATGCGGGCCCTCCTCGACGGCTTCAGCGTGCACGTCGCCGTCGGCATCCCGGGCACCGGGCGGGAGCAAGTCATCGCCCACGTGCGGGAGTTCATCAGCGAAACCCTGATCTCGCGACCGTAACGCACGCAAGTACTCCCGATCGTTGCCCGTGGTGGCCTTGTGAGGCGTGGAGCGGGTCCGGCACGGTTCCGGACCATGGGACGAGAGCACTGGAAGAAGATCTGGGTGGGTTCGGCCGGCAACATGGTCGAGTGGTTCGACTGGTTCGTCTACGCGAGCTTCGCCACCTACTTCGCGGGGGCCTTCTTCCCCGAGGGCAACGACACCGCCAAACTCATGAACACCGCCGGCATCTTCGCCGTCGGCTTCTTCATGCGGCCCGTCGGCGGCTGGCTCCTCGGCCGGGTCGGCGACCGCAAGGGGCGCAAGGCCGCCCTCACCCTCACCGTCACCCTCATGTCCGCCTCCGCGCTGCTCATCGCGGTCGCCCCCACCTACGCCGTCGCCGGATACGGCGGCGCCGCCGTCCTCCTGGTCGCCCGCCTCCTCCAGGGGCTCTCCGTCGGCGGCGAGTACGCGGCCAGCGCCACCTACCTCACCGAGGCCTCGGCCCCGCAGCACCGCGGCTTCGCCTCCAGCTTCCAGTACGTGTCGATGACCGCCGGCCAGATCCTCGGACTCGGCCTGCTGCTCGTCCTCCAACACACCCTGTCCGACGAGGCCCTGCACAGCTGGGGCTGGCGCATCCCCTTCGTCATCGGCGCCCTCGGCGCGGCCGTCGTCTTCTACCTGCGCCGCACCATGCTGGAGACCGAGGTGTACGAGGAGTCCGCCGACGGCGCCGTCGCGGGCGACCAGAAGGGCACCCTCACGGCCCTCTGGGCGCACCGGCGCGAGGCCTTCCTCGTCGTCGCGCTCACCATGGGCGGGACCGTGGCCTACTACACGTACACCACCTACCTCACCAAGTACCTCTCCAACTCCGCCGGGCTCCCCAAGCAGACCGCGACCCTGGTCTCCTTCTGCGCCCTGATCGTCTTCGCCTGCCTCCAGCCGCTGGCCGGGGCGCTCTCCGACCGGATCGGCCGCCGCCCGCTCCTCATCACCTTCGCCGTCGGATCCACGCTGCTCACCGTGCCGATCATGACGATGCTGCGGCACGCGGGCTCCTTCTGGCCCGCCCTCGGCCTCTCCCTCCTCGCGCTCGTCGTCATCACCGGCTACACCTCGATCAACGCCTGCGTGAAGGCCGAGCTCTTCCCCACCGGCATCCGGGCCCTCGGCGTCGCCCTGCCGTACGCCGTCGCCAACGCCCTCTTCGGCGGCACCGCCGAGTACGTGGCCCTCTGGTTCAAGGACGCCGGCATCGAGTCGGGCTTCTTCTGGTACGTGGCGGGCTGCGCGGCCGTCTCCCTGATCGTCTACCTCACGATGCGGGAGACCCGTGACATCGACCTCGGCCGGGTGGGCCGGGCGGAGAGGCCAGAAGGGGCCGGCGAACAGGAGAAGGCGTCGGCCCCCGCCGTCTGACCCGTCCCGTTCACGGGCTCGCACTCGCACTCGCGCGGGCGCTCTCCACACGCTGCTGGAGCTTCTGGAGGAGGCCCTGGGCCCGCGGGCCCAGGGCCGCGGCGTCGGCACGGGTCTCGTAGACGATCACGCTCACCACGGTGTCGCCCGTCCGGCCGGTGTACACGACGTAGGGGTAATCGGTCTTGGCGCCGGCGGCGTCCGCCGTCTGCGTCCCCTCCTCGGCCATCACCTGGTCGAGCCCGGTCACCTCGGGCGCCTCGGCCTGGCGGACGGCGGACCAGCGCGACTTCTCGAACTGCTGGGTCGGGCAGCGGCGCGTGGTGTCCTCGGCGCTCTCGACGAACGACTCGGCCGTCTCCGCGTCCACGAAGACCCGGACGTCGGTGGTCGAGTAGAGATTCGACCGACTGCTCAGCACGGTGCGGCTGACCGCGGCCAGGGTGCCCGACCTGGCCGCCTGCTCGAAGCCCTTGCAGTCCTGCCCCACCTCGTACTCGCCCGCCGGGTCCCGCTCGTACGGGTCGCCCTTCGTGTAGCCGGCCCCCCAGTCCTCCGGTGCCATGGCCACGCGCTCGGCCAGGGCGTGCGCCCGCGCACGGGAGGCGGAGGAGTCGGGGGGCGGGCTGGACACCGCCGGGCTCGACGGGCCCGCCTGCGGCGGAGGGTCGTCGTCGCCCCCGCCGAGGAGGGCGACCAGGCCGACACCCAGCGCCGCCGCCACCAGCACCCCGCCGGCGGCCATCAGGGCGACGCGGCGACGGCCGTCTCCTCCTCCGGGGGAGGGCGTGGGCTGCGCGGTGGAGCCGGAGTCTGGGCCCGTGGCGCGGCCGGCCCCGGAGCCGTGGGGGCCGGGCTCGGGGTCGGGCTCCGGCGAGGACGGGTGGAGTGGTCCGGAAGGCGGCCCCGAGGGAGGTCCGGAAGGTGGTCCTGAGGGCGGCCCGGAAGGCGGTGGAGTGTTCACGCGGACGATCCGTACCACCGGACGCCGCCCGCATCCTGAGACTGCGCTGCTGTCACCCGCGCGGCTGTGTCAGAATTCCGCCGTGCTCGCTACCACGATGATTATCGGCAGCAGCGCGCCGGTCCTCAGTGGCCACTGAACCGCGGAACGACCCCCGCGGCAGTGGACACCGTGCCCCAGACCCGCGCGCAGACCTCTCGCACCCGCGAGGGGTTTTTTCGTTTTCCGGCCCCACCCTCGCCGGAAGCGGACGACGCGTGAGAATGGGGGCAAGTGGATCCAGACCTTCCGGAGCCACATCCGACAGGAGCCATCACAGTCATGACCACGGAGAACGCCGAGAGCTCGCGCCTCGACGACAGCTTCCATGTCTTCGACACGACGCTGCGCGACGGGGCGCAGCGTGAGGGCATCAACCTCACGGTCGCGGACAAGCTGACCATCGCCCGGCACCTCGACGAGTTCGGGGTGGGCTTCATCGAGGGCGGCTGGCCCGGCGCCAACCCCCGCGACACGGAGTTCTTCGCCCGCGCCACCCAGGAGATCGCGTTCAAGAACGCGCAGCTCGTCGCCTTCGGCGCCACCCGCCGCGCCGGCGGCAACGCCGCCGAGGACCCGCAGGTCAAGGCCCTCCTCGACTCCGGCGCCCCGGTCATCACCCTGGTCGCCAAGTCGCACGACCGGCATGTCGAGCTCGCCCTGCGCACCACCCTCGACGAGAACCTGGAGATGGTCCGCGACACCGTCGCCCATCTGTGCTCCCAGGGCCGCCGCGTCTTCGTCGACTGCGAGCACTTCTTCGACGGGTACAAGGCCAACCCCGACTACGCCAAGGCCGTCGTCCGGGCCGCGTACGAGGCCGGCGCCGACGTCGTCATCCTCTGCGACACCAACGGCGGCATGCTGCCCGCCCAGATCCAGGCCGTCGTCGCCACCGTCATCGCCGACACCGGGGCCCGCCTCGGCATCCACGCCCAGGACGACACCGGCTGCGCCGTCGCCAACACCCTCGCCGCCGTCGACGCGGGCGCCACCCATGTGCAGTGCACCGCCAACGGGTACGGCGAGCGGGTCGGCAACGCCAACCTCTTCCCCGTCGTCGCGGCCCTGGAGCTCAAGTACGGCAAGAAGGTGCTGCCCGACGGCGCCCTCGCCGAGATGACCCGGATCTCGCACGCCATCGCCGAGGTCGTCAACCTCACCCCCTCCACCCACCAGCCGTACGTCGGCGTCTCCGCCTTCGCCCACAAGGCCGGACTCCACGCCTCCGCGATCAAGGTCGACCCCGACCTCTACCAGCACATCGACCCCGAGCTGGTCGGCAACACCATGCGGATGCTCGTCTCCGACATGGCCGGCCGCGCCTCTATCGAGCTCAAGGGCAAGGAACTCGGCGTCGACCTGGGCGGCGACCGCGCCCTCGTCGCCCGCGTCGTCGAGCGGGTCAAGGAGCGCGAGCTCCAGGGCTACACGTACGAGGCCGCCGACGCCTCCTTCGAGCTGCTCCTGCGCGAGGAGGTCGAGGGCCGCGCCCGCCGCTACTTCCGTACGGAGTCCTGGCGCGCGATCGTCGAGGACCGCCCGGACGGCACCCACGCCAACGAGGCCACCGTCAAGCTCTGGGCCAAGGGCGAGCGGATCGTCGCCACCGCCGAGGGCAACGGCCCGGTCAACGCGCTCGACCGGGCGATGCGGCTCGCCCTGGAGCGGATCTACCCGCAGCTCGCCAAGTTCGAGCTGGTCGACTACAAGGTCCGCATCCTGGAGGGCCGCCACGGCACCGAGTCCACGACCCGCGTCCTGATCACCACCAGCGACGGCAACGGCGAGTGGTCGACGGTCGGCGTCGGCGAGAACGTGATCGCCGCCTCCTGGCAGGCCCTGGAGGACGCCTTCACGTACGGGGTGCTCCGGGCCGGGGTCGACCCGTCCGAATAGGGCCTTATCCTCCCTCTATGTCTTGTTCGGCGTCGTTCGGGTAGCGTCGAACCATGAGGATGAGGCCGCTGTCCGTACTGTCGGCCCTCGCCGGGCTGATACTGCTCCTGCTCCTGGCCCTGGTCCCCTCCGCGGGCGCCAGGGCCACGGGGATATCCGACGCGGCCGCGGCCCTGAAACAGGGCCCGGTGTACGTCGACCCGGGCGCCGCCGGCCAGCTGTCGAAGGCCGAAGCCGACGCCCTCGCCCAGAAGATCGAGGACGCGGACAAGCCGCTCTTCGTGGCCGTACTCCCGGCGAACGCCCAGTTCCCGCCGGAGGACCTCTTCCAGAACCTGCGCACCCAGACCGGGGTCACCGGCCTCTACGCGATCCGGCTCGGAGACGGCTTCAACGCCCAGGCGGACCGATCCGTGATGTCCCCCGACGCCGTACAGAACCTCGTCACCTCCGTACGGCAGCCGAACGTCGACGCGGCCACCGAGCTCAACAACTTCGTCGACCAGGCCCTGCCCACCCTGCGCGGCTCCGCCCCTGCCACCTGGGGTTCCGCCGGCACCGACTCCGGCGTCCCCGTCGCCGGACTCGTGACCCTGGGGGCCGTCGCGGCCGCCGGCGGCGCGAGCGCCTACGCGGTCGTCCGCCGCAACCGGCTCCGCAAGGAGGCCGAGGAGCGGGCGGCCCTCGACAAACTGCGGGTTGTCGTCGACGAGGACATCACCGCCTTCGGCGAGGAACTCGAGCGCCTCGACTTCCACCCCTCCGAGCCCGGCGCGGACGACGCCATGCGCGGCGACTACGAGCGCGCCCTCGACTCGTACGACAAGGCCAAGTCCCTCATGGCCTCCGCCGGACACCCCCATGACGTCCGCCCGGTCACCGAGGCCCTGGAGGACGGCCGCTACTCCCTCGCCGTCCTCGCCGCCCGCCGCGAGTCCCGCCCGCTGCCCGAGCGCCGCGCCCCCTGCTTCTTCGACCCGCGCCACGGCCCCTCCACCGAGGACCGCACCTGGACCCCGGCCGGCGGCGCCGCCCGCCAGGTCCCGGTCTGCGCCGCCGACGCGTCCCGCCTCGACGACGGCCTCGACCCGATGGCCCGCACGGTCGACGCGGACGGCGTCCGCCGCCCCTACTGGGAGGCGGGCCCGGCCTACGGCCCCTGGGCCGGCGGCTACTTCGGCGGCGGCATCCTCCCCGGCCTCCTGATGGGCACGCTCCTCGGCTCGATGCTCGCCACCCCCGCCTACGCGGGCGAGTACGGCGGCGGCGAATTCGAGGGCGGCGACTACTCGGGCGCCGACTTCAGCTCCGGCGACTTCGGGTCGAGCGACTTCGGCGGCGGGGACTCGGGCGGCTTCGGCGGCGGCGACTTCGGCGGCGGCGGAGGGTTCGACGGCGGGGGCGGCGGCTTCTAGGCGGCCTTTCAGACCAACGGCTTCACCGACATCAGCAGGTGCCGGTGGGCCGCGCCCGGGCCGTCGGTGAGCAGGGCGCGCTGCCCGGGGCCGAGCAGGTGGAAGTGCACCTCGGGGGAGTCCAGAGCGGTGAGCGCGTCGAGCAGATACCCCGGGTTGAACGCGACCGTCAGCGTGTCCGTGCCCGTCAGGGTGGACGGGAGGCCCTGGGAGGCGATGTCGTCCTCGTAGCCCGCCTGGAGCTGGAGGGCGGTGGGGGTGAAGGTCAGCTGGACGGGGCTGTCGCCCTCGGCGACGACCGCGACCCGCTTCACGGCCTCGGCCAGCGGGGTCCGGGCGGTGACCGCGAACGCGGGGTCGCCGAGCGTGAAGAGCTTGTCGTGGCGGGGGAGGCGTCCGTCGAGCAGCCGACTCGTGGTGCGCAGACCGCCGCTCTCGAAGCCGATCGAGCCGCCGTCGAGGGCGAGCCGCGCCGGCCCCGCGCCCGCGAGGGAGCGGGCGATCTCGGTCAGGCGGCGCGCGGGCACGACGACATCCGCGTCCTCCCCTGCGGTGCCGGCCTCCGGCTTCCACTCCAGGGTGCGGACGGCGTAGCGGTAGCGGTCGGTGGCCGCCAGGGTCATGGTCGTCCCGTCCAGGGCGAGCCGTATGCCGGTCAGGACCGGCAGCGAGTCGTCCCGGCCCGCCGCCACCGCCACCTGGCCGACCGCCGCGGCGAAGGCGTCCCCGTCCACCAGGCCCCGGACCTCGGGCAGCGCGGGCGGGGCCGGATAGTCGTCGAGCGGCAGCAGGGAGAGACCGAAGCGGGCGTCGCCGGAGGTCACCGAGAGCCGGGCGCCCTCCACGGCGAGCTCCGTACGGCCCCGGGGCAGCACCTTGCAGATGTCGAGCAGCCGCCGGCCCAGGACCAGTGCCCGCCCCTCGACGTCCGTGTCGGCCTCCACCTCGATGCGGGCGGAGGCCTCGTGGTCGAGACCGGAGACCCGCAGGCGGCCGTCCGCCGCCTCCAGGAGCAGGCCGCCGAGGACGGGCATGGGGGAGCGGGCCGGCAGGACGCGCGCGGCCCAGGCCACGGCTTCGGCCAACGCACCGCTGTCGATACGGAATTCCATGCCGCCGACGCTAGCGGCCGCCACTGACAACGCCGTTGACCAGCAGGTCCGGGCATCTCGCGGCAACGCGGGAAGAAAGCCGACCCCTTGATCGTTCCAGTCCCCGAACGCGTCAGTTACCTACAGGGGGAGTAGCACCATGAGTGACGTCCACGGCACGGTGGAGCCCGGATTCGAGTCCGTACGGGAGGAGTTCGCCACGGTGGTGGCGGACGAGGCGCGCGACGGCGGCGCCCAACTCGCCGTCCACCACCACGGCCGTCTCGTCGTGGACCTCTGGGGCGGCGACGGGGTCGACGGGGACTCGCTCCTCGGCCTCTACTCCTCCTCCAAGGGCGCCATGGCCCTGGTCACCGCCCTTCTCGTCCAGGACGGCGTCCTCGACCTGGACCGCACCGTCGCCTCCTGGTGGCCCGAGTTCGCCGCCGAGGGCAAGGGCGGGACCACCCTGCGCCAGCTGCTCGCCCACCGGGCCGGTGCGATCGGCGTCGACGGCGGATTCAGCGCCGACGAGATCGCGGACGACCGGGCGATCGCCGCGCGGATCGCCGGGCACCGCCCCTTCTGGGAGCCGGGCACCGGCCACGGCTACCACGGCCTGGTGATCGGCGCCCTGGTCGGCGAGGTGGTCCTGCGGGCCACCGGCCGGACGATCCGGGAGCTGTTCGAGGAGCGGATCCGCGCCCCGTACGCGCTCGACTACTACCTGGGCCTGCCCGAAGAGCTCGAACCCCGCTTCCGTACGGCCCTGCCGATGCTGCCCACGCCCGCCGAGCAGGCGATCCTCGACGGGAACCCGGTCGCGCCCGACAGCCGCCTGGCCGTCGCGTTCAGCTTCAACGCGAACCCGCCGTTCGACATCGTCGCGCACGCCAACTCGCGCAAGGTCCGGGCGCAGTCGCCGGTATCCGCCGGCGGCATCGGCTCCGCGCGCGGGCTCTCCCGGATGTACGCGGCGGTCGCCGGCGAGCTCGACGGGCGCGCCCCGCTCCTGAAGCCGGACACCCTGGCCGAAGTGGCCCGGATCCACTCCAGGGGGACGGACCTGGTGACGGGCGAGGAGAACGCCTTCGGCCTCGGCTTCGTCCCGCTGGCCACCCGCTACCCGGCCCTGAGCGCGTCCGCCATCGGCCACAGCGGGGCCCCCGGCACCCAGTCCTTCGCCGACCCGGCGACCGGCGTCGCCTACAGCTACGCCCGCCGCCGCTTCGCCTTCCTCGGCGGCCCCGGCGCCGCCGAGAACGCCCGCCTGATCCCGGCGGTGGTGGAGGCGGCCGCCCGCCGGGCCTAGCCCCACCCCCGGTCAACGCCGAGCGCCCGCCTTCCGCTGCTGCGGAGGGCGGGCGCGCTCGTGTGTGCCGGAGGGGAAGGCCGAGGTCAGGCGGCGTTCTTGATGGCGGAGATGTCGAAGTTCAGCTTGACCTTGTCGCTGACCATCACGCCACCGGTCTCCAGGGCCGCGTTCCAGGTCAGGCCCCACGCGGAACGCAGGATCTCGGCGGAGCCCTCGAAGCCGACGCGCTCGTTGCCGTAGACGTCGGTGGCCGTGCCGTTGAACTCCAGGTCGATGGAGAGCGGCTTGGTGACGTCCTTGATGGTCAGGTCGCCGGTGATCCGGTACATGTCGCCGCCCAGCTGCTCGGCCCGCGTGGAGCGGAAGCTCATCAGCGGGAACTGCTCGGCGTCGAAGAAGTCTCCGCTGCGGAGGTGGCCGTCGCGGTCGCCGATGCCCGTGTCGACGGAGGCGATCTTGACGTCGATGGAGGCGGAGGAGGCGGCCGGGTTCGCGCCGTCGAGCTTCAGCGCGCCCTCGTGCTCGCCGAAGGTGCCGCGCACGTTGGTGACCATGGCGTGACGGACGGTGAAGCCGATGCTGCTGTGCGCCGGGTCGATGGTGTAGTCACCGGTCAGGGCGGCCAGGGCCGGGTCGACCGGGAGGGTGGCGGTGGCGACGGCGGACTCGTTGTTCTTGCGGGTGAAGAGACCCATGGCAGTACTCCTTGTCGGTGTTTGTTGAACCTTCAACGAGAACGACTGTAACCCTATTCCGTTCAACATTCAACATCTGAGTGGGGTCCGGGGGAGATGTTCACCCGCACGGCGCCACACGGACGCCGACGCCCTCTGGCGGACGCGCACAGACCCCTCCGGTGGTCACTTGGACTAACCGAAGGGGGTTCTTGGACTGGAGGGGCCCGCGCGGCGCCATCTCGTTGACGGTGCTGCTGGGGCGGGGCCAACTAGGCGCATGCCCCTCTCCCGTTCGCGAAGAATCCGTGCCGCCTGCGCGCTCGTCGCAGCCTCGTCCGCCGTGTTCGCCCTGGCCGGACCCGCTCTGGCCGGGCCTCCCGCCGGGCCCGTTCCGGCGGAGGGCGGCGGCGCGGCGGCCCCTGCGCCGCTCGCCGGGACCGCCACGGCCGCCGCCCCCGCCATCGCCTCCCCGCAGCTCTCCGTCGCCGTCGCCGAGGACTTCCCCCGTGTCCTCTCGTACACCGACCGCGCGAACGGCGCCCGCCTCCTCGGCAGTACGGCCCCGGTCACGCGGGTCGTCCTCAACGGCACCGCCCGTGCCGTCCAGGCCAAGGGCGCCCCCGTCCTGACCGCGTCCTCCGCCGCGTACACCCTCGCCTTCCCCGAGCTGCCCGGCGTCGAGATCGACGCGAGCCTGAGCGTCGACGGGCGGACCACCACCTTCCGGGTGACCGCCGTCCGCGACACGGAGGGCTTCCGGGTCGGCACGCTCGACATACCCGGCCACGACCTCGTCTCCGTCGGCTCGTCGGATCCCGGCGCCGCCACCGCCTTCACCCGGCTCGACCCGGACTCCACCCGTACCGCCGACGTCTTCGCGCAGGTCACCGACGCGACCGCCGCCGAGGCGAACCCGGTGGGCGCGACCTACGCCCTCGTCAACACCGGCCGCCTCGCCGCCGCCGTCGAGTCCAACTCCAGCTATGACAAGCCCTCGGGAGCCTCCGCCCGCGACGGCGCCCGTTTCTGGCACCAGGCCCGCAAGAGCGGCACCGAGACCCGCGTCGGCGTCTGGTCCGGCCAGTGGACCTACCGCGGCGAGGGCGCCCCGAAGCCCGCGAGCGGTGACGGCCTGCCCTGGGCCAAGGTCGTCGTCACCCCCGACGCCAACGCCGACGGCGCCACCGACTGGCAGGACGGCGCCATCGCCTTCCGGACGATCGGGACCAAGGCCCCCGGCAGCGAGCAGACCCCCGGCCGGGTCGTCGCCCACATCCCGTTCAACTTCGCCTCGCAGGCCACCCACCCCTTCCTGCGCACCCTCGACGACGTCAAGCGGATCTCGCTCTCCACCGACGGTCTCGGCCAGTTCGCCCTGCTCAAGGGGTACGGCTCCGAGGGCCACGACTCCGCCCACCCCGACTACGGCGGCAACTACAACAAGCGGGCCGGCGGCCTCGCCGACCTCAACGTCCTCCTGAAGGAGGGCGGGAAGTGGGGCGCGGACTTCGGCGTCCACGTCAACGCCACCGAGTCGTACCCCGAGGCGAAGAACTTCAGCGAGACCCTCGTCGACCGGACGAAGCCCGGCTGGAACTGGCTCAACCAGAGCTACTACATCGACCAGCGCCGCGACATCAACAGCGGTGACCTCGCGCGCCGCTTCCAGCAGCTCCGCGACGAGACCGACCCCCGGCTCTCCACGCTCTACATCGACGTCTACTACACCCACGGCTGGATCGCCGACGAGACCGTACGGGCCGTCCAGGCGCAGGGCTGGAACGTCGCCACCGAGTGGTCCGACAAGTTCGAGCGGTCCTCCCTCTGGTCCCACTGGGCCAACGACCTCGACTACGGCGGCGCCACCAACAAGGGCCTCAACTCGCAGATCATCCGCTTCATCCGCAACGGCGAGAAGGACATCTGGAACAACCACCCCGTCCTCGGCCAGACCGCGCTCGTCGACTTCGAGGGCTGGACCGGCGAGACCGACTGGAACGACTTCACGGCCAACATCTGGCAGCGGAACCTGCCCGCCAAGTACCTCCAGCAGCAGAAGATCACCCGCTGGACCGGCAACGACCTCACCTTCACCGGCGGAGTCCGCGGCACCGTCGAGAACGGCCGCCGCACCTTCTACGACCACGGCCGCAAGGTCCTCGACGGCGAGCGCTACCTGCTCCCCTGGGACGGCGGGAAGAAGCTCTACCACTACAACAAGGCCGGCGGCACGACCAGTTGGGACGTCCCGGCCGGCGCCGGCTCGTACTCCGTGTACGAACTCACCGACAACGGGCGCGTGAAGACCGCCACCGTGCGGCCCGTGGGCGGGAAGATCACCCTCGACGCCGTCGCCGGGCAGCCGTACGTGCTCTACCCCGACCGCGCGCCGGAGCCGCGCACCCCCGCGTGGGGCCAGGGCACCCCGGTCAAGGACCCCGGCTTCAACGACGCGAAGCTCACCGGCTGGACCAAGGCCGGCACCGT
Source organism: Streptomyces sp. NPDC002773 (assembly GCF_040295605.1). Taxonomy (NCBI): domain Bacteria; kingdom Bacillati; phylum Actinomycetota; class Actinomycetes; order Kitasatosporales; family Streptomycetaceae; genus Streptomyces; species Streptomyces sp. NPDC002773. The sequence continues at coordinate 195,527 of NZ_JBEOVO010000009.1, read as the reverse complement.
CGCCCGTGACACCGACGGACAGGGCCGCAACAGCGCGAAGCTCTCCGGCGCGGCCGCCGCCTCCGTACGCCAGCAGATCACCGGCCTCACCCCCGGCGCGCGGTACACCGCCTCGGCCCTGATCGAGGTGCAGCCGGGCGCGACCCGGCCCACCACCCTCTCCGCCGGCGGCCGGTCCGTCACCGTCGAACGGTCCACGCTCCAGGACCGGGTCGCCGCCTCCGACTGGAACGGCACCCGCTTCCAGCGCGCCAAGGTCACCTTCACCGCCCCCGCCGGCGGCGCCACCGAGCTGCGGATCCAGGCCGCGAGCGGCAGCGCCGCCACCGTCCGGACCGACGACGTCCGGATCGTCGCCAACGCCCCCGCCACCAAGGCCGGAACCCTCGTGTACGAGGACTTCGAGGCCGTCGACCAGGGCTGGGGCCCCTTCCTCAAGGGCGACTCCGGCGGTACGACCGACCCCCGCACCCACATCGCCCAGCTCCACGCCCCGTACACCCAGGCCGGCTGGAACGGGAAGCTGATCGACGACGTCATCGGCGGCGCCGAGTCCCTGAAGTCGCACGACGAGAACAGCGGACTCGTCTACCGCACCGCGCCCTGGACCGTCCCCATGAAGGACGGCCGCACCTACCGCGTGGAGTACGCCTACCAGTCCAGCCACGCGGGCGCGTACGAGTGGATCACCGGCTACGACCGCGCGAACGGCACCTCGGTGGAGACCCGCCGCACCCCCCTCGGACAGCAGAGGAGCAGCGGGCACTTCACGGAGACCGTCACCGCCGGCTGCGGCGACACCTGGACCGGCCTGCGCAAGCGCGCCGACGCCCCCGACGGCGCCGACTTCGTCCTCGACGCCTTCACCGTCACCGACCTCGGCCCGGCCGCCGAGCGCGCCGCCTGCGGCACGCTCGCCGTCGCCGCGCCCGACACCCTGGAGCCCGGCCGCCCGAACCAGGTCACGGCCACCTTCGGCAACGACGAGACCACCGAGGTCACCGGCGCCCGGGCCGTTCTCGCCCTCCCGGCGGGCTGGACCGCCGAACCTGCCGCGCCCGTCACCCTCGGCACGGTCGCGGCGGGCGGGAAGGCCACCGCCACCTGGCAGGTGACCCCGCCGGTCGACGCGGCCTACCAGCCGTACACCCTCGGCGCCTCCCTGACGTACGCCCTCGGGGGAGCGGAGCGGAAGCTCACCGCGGCCACCACCGCCCGCACCCTGCCCCCGCCGCCCACCGCCGACAGCTGGGCCAGCGACCTGGACTGGACCTCCGCCGGCAACGGCTGGGGACCCGTCGAGCGCGACCTCTCCAACGGCGAGACCGGCACCGGCGACGGCACCCCGCTGCGGATCGGGGGAGTGGCGTACGCCAAGGGCCTGGGCAGCCACGCCCCCGCCACGATCCGCTACTACCTGGGCGGCCGTTGCACCTCCCTCACCGCCCAGGTCGGCGTCGACGACGTCCAGACCGCCCGGGGCAGCGTCCGGTTCAGCGTCCTCGCGGACGGCGTCGAGAAGGTGCAGTCCCCGGTCCTGAAGGCCACGGACCCGGCCTGGGCGCTCACCGCTGACGTCACCGGCGCTTCCTACGTCGACCTGGTGGTCGGCGACGGCGGCGACGGCAACGGCAACGACCACGCGGACTGGGGTGACGCCCGCTTCCACTGCGGAGGCTGACCTCCACCTGCGGCACAGAGCGGCGGCACCCGGTGGAAAGCGCTTCCACCCGGTGTCGCCGTGCTCATTGATTGCGTCGGAGACGCGGTGTTACACCAGGCCCCACCTGTCTCCACCACTTCCCCCCGGGAGGCTCCCGTGCCCCTGCCCCACTGGTCCCGCCGCACCTTCCTGACCGCCGCGACCACCACGGCCGCCGTCCTCGCGCTGCCGCTGCCCGCCGCCCACGCGGCGGACACGGCCGCCACCGAGTTCGAGGCGCTACGGCTCCGCTGGCTCGACCTCCAGCTCGGCTCCGGCTTCGACGCGGGGGCCGAGCCCTACGCCTCCCGCCTCGCCGAGACGGGCACGCTCGCGCGTACCTTCCGCTCGGCCATGGCCCCCGCCGCCGGCTCCCTCTGGCCCGACGCCCCCTTCGACCCGCCGGCCGGCGTCTCGCAGAGCTACAGCCGCCTGTGGACCATGACCCAGGCGTACGTACAGCCCGGCACCGGACTCACCGGCGACGCGGGCCTGCTCGCCGACGTCCTGCGCGGCCTCGACCACCTCTCCGCCACCGTCTACAAGGCCGGCGCCCCGCGCTACGGCAACTGGTGGGAGTGGCAGATCGGCAGCCCCCGCCTCCTCATGGACATCACGGCCGCGCTCCACCCCCACCTCGGCGCCGAGCGGATCGCCGCCGCCTGCGCCGCCGTCGACCACTTCGTCCCCGACGCGGTCCTGGAGAAGTACACCGGCACCTCCACCGGTGCCAACCGCGTCGACCTGTGCCGCTCGGTCGCCCTGCGCGGAGTCCTCGGCGCCGACCCCGCCAAGATCACCCTCGCCCGCGACGCCCTCTCGCCCGTCTTCCCGTACGTCACGAAGGGCGACGGCCTCTACGCCGACGGCTCCTTCGTCCAGCACACCTGGGTCGCCTACTCCGGCACCTACGGGCAGGTCATGCTCGACGGCCTGGGGAAGCTGTTCTCCCTCCTCGCGGGATCCACCTGGGCCGTCACCGACCCGAACCGGCAGATCGTCCTCGACAGCGTCGAGAAGGCGTACGCGCCCCTCATCTACGACGGCCTGATGATGGACAGCGTCAACGGCCGCGCCATCAGCCGCGGTTACCTCAAGAACGACGACCGCCGGATCATGCGCTCCGACCACTTCCACGGCCAGGGCGTCATCGCCGCCATCGCCCTCCTCGCGGGCGGGGCCTCCGCCGCAGAGCGGGACCGCTGGCACGCGCGCGTGAAGGGCTGGATCGAGCGCGACACCGTCTCCCCGATCCTGGCCGCCCGCCAGTTCGGCGTCGCCGACCTCGCCCGGCTGCACGCCGTGGCCGCCGCCCCCGCCCCGGCCGCCCCCGAACCCACCGGCCACCGCCTCTTCACCGCCATGGACCGGGCCGTCCACCGCCGGCCCGGCTGGGCCGCCAACATCGCCATGGCCTCGGACCGGATCTCGTACTACGAGTGCGGCAACGGCGAGAACCCGCGCGGTTGGCACACCGGCGCCGGAATGCTCTCCTGGTGGACCCCGGCCCTCGGGGACCAGTACACCGACTGGTTCTGGCCCACCGTCGACCCGTACCGCCTCCCCGGCACCACCGTCTCCACCAAGCGCCTCGCCGACCGGGCGGGCGGCGAGTGGGGCGCGCCCAAGCCGGCCGTCCGCTGGGTCGGCGGGGCCACCGACGGCGAGTACGCGGCCGTCGGCCAGCACCTGAAGGGCCTCGGCTCCACCCTGGAGGCCCGCAAGTCCTGGTTCTGCGCGGCGGACGCGGTCATCTGCCTCGGCGCCGGGATCACCGCGACCGACGGCGTGCCCGTCGAGACGGTCGTGGACAACCGGCTCCTGGGGGAGGGCGGCACCCAGGCCCTCACCACCGGCGAGCGCTGGGCGCACCTGGAGGGCCACGGCGGCTGGGTCTTCCCGCACGCCCCGCAGGGCACCGGAAACCTCCGCACCCTCCGCGAGGACCGCACCGGCGCCTGGAGCGACATCAACACCACCAGCTCCACCGAGCGCCGCACCCGCCGCTACCAGACCCTCTGGCTCGACCACGGCACGGACCCGGTCGCGGCCTCGTACGCGTACCTCCTGATGCCGGGCGCCTCCCGGCGCACGCTCGCGGCCCGGGCCGCCGATCCGGGCTGGCTGCGCGTTCTCGACAACACCGCCGAGCGGCAGGCGATCGCCGTCCCGTCACTCGGACTCACCGCCGCGAACTTCTGGCAGGCCGGTACGGTGGGACTCCTCACGGCCACCGCTCCGGCGAGCGTCCTCGTCCGGCGCCGCCGCTCCGTGCTCGATCTGAGGGTCTCCGAACCGCTCCGCACCGGGCAGCCGCTCGAACTGGTCTGGAACGGGCCGGTCCGCCGGGTGCTCGCGCACGACCCCTCGGTGGAGGTGCTCGGAACCGGCCGTTCGCTGCGGCTGCGGGTCACTCCCGGTACGGCGGGCGCCACCCACCGGTGCGAGGTCCTGCTCTAGGCCGAGACCGAGGTCTATGTCGAACCCCTACAAACACGAGGGGTACCTGACTGTTGACTCGGGCTGGACAGGTGACGGTTCTGTCCAGCCCCACCAGGATTCGACACGGGAGACTGTACGGAGTGGACGGCGGGGTTTTCTTGTCCGGCTTCGTAGGGTCGGTACATGACCGTTGTGGACCAGATCCCGAGCGAGCCCGCTGACGCCCGTGGCCGCGTGGCCGAGCTGCACGTCCTGCGCGAGCAGGCCCTCCGCGGCCCGAGTGAGCGGGCGACCGAGGCCCAGCACGCGAAGGGCAAGCTGACCGCGCGCGAGCGCATCGAGCTGCTGCTCGACCCTGGTTCCTTCAACGAGGTCGAGCAGCTGCGCCGACACCGCGCGCAGGGCTTCGGCCTCGAGGCGAAGAAGCCGTACACCGACGGTGTGATCACCGGCTGGGGCACGGTCGAGGGCCGGACGGTCTTCGTGTACGCCCACGACTTCCGGATCTTCGGCGGCGCCCTCGGCGAGGCGCACGCGACGAAGATCCACAAGATCATGGACATGGCCATCGCGGCCGGTGCCCCGCTGGTCTCCCTCAACGACGGCGCGGGCGCCCGTATCCAGGAGGGCGTCTCGGCGCTCGCCGGGTACGGCGGCATCTTCCAGCGCAACACGCGCGCCTCGGGCGTCATCCCGCAGATCTCGGTGATGCTCGGCCCGTGCGCCGGCGGCGCCGCCTACTCGCCCGCCCTGACGGACTTCGTGTTCATGGTCCGTGAGACCTCGCAGATGTTCATCACCGGACCGGACGTCGTCAAGGCGGTCACCGGCGAGGAGATCACCCAGAACGGCCTCGGCGGCGCCGACGTCCACGCGGGAGTCTCCGGCGTCTCCCACTTCGCGTACGACGACGAGGAGACCTGCATCGCGGAGGTCCGCTACCTCCTGTCGATGCTCCCGCAGAACAACCGCGAGAACCCGCCGACCGTCGCCTCCGAGGACCCGGCGGACCGCCGCTCCGACGTCCTGCTCGACCTGGTGCCGGCCGACGGCAACCGCCCGTACGACATGCACAAGGTCATCGAGGAGCTCGTCGACGACGGCGACTACCTGGAGATCCACGAGCGCTGGGCCCGCAACATCATCTGCGCCCTGGCCCGGCTCGACGGCCAGGTCGTCGGCCTCGTCGCCAACCAGCCCCAGACGCTGGCCGGTGTCCTCGACATCGAGGCGTCCGAGAAGGCCGCCCGCTTCGTACAGATGTGCGATGCCTTCAATATTCCGATCATCACTCTTCTGGACGTACCCGGCTTCCTCCCGGGCGTCGACCAGGAGCACGGTGGAATCATCAGGCACGGCGCCAAGCTGCTCTACGCGTACTGCAACGCGACCGTGCCCCGGATCTCCCTGATCCTGCGCAAGGCCTACGGCGGCGCGTACATCGTCATGGACTCCCAGTCCATCGGCGCCGACCTGACGTACGCCTGGCCCACCAACGAAATCGCGGTCATGGGCGCCGAGGGCGCCGCCAACGTGATCTTCCGCAAGCAGATCGCGGAGGCCGAGGACCCCGAGGCCATGCGGACCCGCATGGTCAAGGAGTACAAGGCGGAACTGATGCACCCGTACTACGCGGCCGAGCGCGGCCTGGTCGACGACGTCATCGACCCCGCCGAAACCCGCCACGTGCTCATCAGGTCCCTCGCGATGCTCCGCACCAAGCACGCCGACCTGCCGTCCCGCAAGCACGGCAACCCGCCTCAGTAAGAGGAGTCATCCACGTGACCACCCCTGCCAACCTTCTCCGCGTCGAGAAGGGCCACGCCGGCCCCGAGGAGCTCGCCGCCATCACGGCGGTGCTGCTCGCCCGCGCGGCCGCCCAGCCCGAGCAGACGGACCACCACGGCCGCACCACGGCCGGCTGGCGCCGTCTGGAGCGCGAGCACGGCTTCCGCGCGCCGCACAGCTGGCGCTGACCGCGCCCGAACGCCGAAGGCCCCCGCTCCATCAGGAGCGGGGGCCTTCGGCGTACTGCCGGGACTTACCGCAGTCGGGCCATGAGGGCGTGCTCGACGAGCGTGATGAGGGCGCTCTTGGCGTCGGCGCGGTGGCGGGCGTCGGTGGTGATGATGGGGGTGTCGGGGCCGATCTGGAGGGCCTCGCGGACTTCCTCGGGCTGGTAGGGCTGGTTTCCGTCGAAGCCGTTGAGGGCGATGACGAAGGGCAGACCGCTGTTCTCGAAGTAGTCGACGGCCGGGAAGCAGTCGGCGAGACGCCGGGTGTCGACGAGGACGACGGCGCCGATGGCGCCGCGCACCAGGTCGTCCCACATGAACCAGAAGCGGTCCTGCCCGGGGGTGCCGAACAGGTACAGGATCAGGTCCTGGTCGAGGGTGATGCGGCCGAAGTCCATGGCGACGGTCGTCGTCGTCTTGTCGCCGGTGTGCGTGAGGTCGTCGATGCCCGCGGACGCCGAGGTCATCACCGCCTCGGTACGCAGCGGGTTGATCTCCGAGACGGCGCCGACGAACGTGGTCTTGCCCACGCCGAAGCCGCCCGCCACCACGATCTTCGCGCTGGTGGTTGAGCGGGCTGCACCGCCGCTAGAGCTTGCGAAGTCCACTGAGCACCCTTTCGAGCAGTGTCACGGCTGGCTGGCCGCCGGCGGCCTCGTCGCCGCCTGGCTGGTGGATGGCGACGAGTCCGGCCTCCGCCAGGTCGGCGACGAGGATCCGGGCGACGCCGAGGGGGATGGAGAGAAGGGCCGAGATCTCCGCTACCGACTTGATCTCGATGCACAGCCGGCAGATCCGCTGGTGCTCGGGCAACTGCCCCTGCAACCGGGCCGGATCGGCCGTCGTGCTCACCAGCGCCTCGATGGCGAGCTGGTAGCGCGGCCGGGTCCGGCCGCCGGTCATCGCGTACGGACGCACCAGCGGGTTGTGCCCGCCCGAGCTGCTGGAACCGGCGGCGGACGGAGCGCGCGAGGCGCCGTGCGCGGCCGCGGACGGCGCCTGAGGCTGCCGATAGGGCTGCGCGGCGCCCTGTCTGCTCGGCGTGGAGGGAAAGTTGAACCGGTTCTGCGACGCGGGGTCGCCGAGCGGCGCCTGGTGCGCGTCATAACCGTTGTAGGGGCTCGCGCCCGGTGGTGTTCCCACGTTCTCCTCCTCGACTGCCTCGCGGTCCATGTCCCGTGGAACCGCGACACCGCACCCTACGGTGCGGTGGCACGAAACGCACTGTCTGTCTGTTAGTTGAGAAGACTTCCCTGAAGCTCCGCCCGGAGGTCAGGAGTCAGTACGGTGCCCGCGCGGTCCACGAGCAGGGCCATCTCGTAGCCCACGAGACCGATGTCGGCCTCGGGGTGGGCGAGCACGGCCAGCGAGGAGCCGTCCGAGATCGACATGATGAAGAGGAAGCCGCGCTCCATCTCCACCACGGTCTGGTTGACCGCACCGCCCTCGAAGATCCGGGACGCGCCCGCGGTCAGCGAGGTCAGTCCGGAGGCGACGGCCGCCAGCTGGTCGGCGCGGTCACGGGGGAAACCCTCGGACATCGCCAGCAGGAGTCCGTCGGCGGAGACCACCACCGTGTGCGACACCCCAGGGGTGTTGTCCACGAAGTTGGTGATCAACCAGTTCAGATTCTGCGCCGCCTGGCTCATGCTCACACTAACGCTCCTGGTTGTAGGTACTGCCCGGGCCGAGGCCCGATCCGTTCGTGTCCGTTCCCGCGCTGCGTCCCTGCTGGACACCCCGGCGCAGGTTGCTCAACCTGCCCCGTACGTCCTCGGGGGCGCGGGAGACCTGGGGGCCGCCCTGCGGGGTCTGCTCAGCCGTGCCCTCGACCAGGTTGGCCTTCGGGACCCGGCGGGGGAGACCGGACGAGGTGACCCCGCCGGCCTTCGGGTCCTTGAGCTTCCCGGCCCGCTGCCAGCGCTCGTCGTTGGTCGAGCGCCAGTCGTCGGTGCCATCGGCTTCGTTCTGCTGCTGCTCCTGCGCCGGCTGCGCGGGCTTCGCCTGCTGCGGTGCCCGCTGCTGCGGCGCCTGCTGGCCCTGCGAGGCGACGCTGCCGCGGCGCGGCAGTCCGGCGTCGGTCAGCGCGTGACCGGCATCCGGGGCGGCACTCGGGGTCGGACCCGGACGGTCGAAGCCTACGCGCTCGGGGGCCTGTTCGGGAGCGGCCGGAGCAGATTCCGCTTCCGCTCCGTACTGCTGCTGCCAGCCACCGCCGTAGGCGTTCTGATCCTGCCACTCAGCCTGCTGGGCCTGGGGGTCGAACGTATTGCCGTACTGCTGGTGTTCGGCTTCCGGGGCCTCGTACGAGGCTTCCGCATAGCCGGGCTGCTGGTAGGTCTCGTACCCCTGCTCCGGGTACGCGTAGCCCTCCTGCTGCGGGAATCCGGCCCCGTACTCCTGGCCGTACCCCTGCGCCTGCTGCGGCTGCTGCTGTCCGTACTCCTGCGCCGGGGCGTACTGCTCCGACGCGTACTCCTGCGCCTGCTGCTGCCCGTACTCCTGGCCTTGGGCGTACCTCTGGTCCTGGTGCCCGTAGGCGTCGGCCTGCTGCGGCTGCTCCGCCTGCTCCGCCTCGTCGCGGAAGAGCGGCCGGTCGCCGCCCTGCGCCTGGGCCTCGAGGGCGGCACGCCGCCCCTCGCGCTTCAGCGAGCGGTCGACCGGGTCGAGCGGGCGCTCCTCCTCGGCCGGCTGGTCGTAGCGCGAGTCGTCGAAGCCGAGGTCGGCGGCGGTCAGCATCTGCTGCTGCTGCGGAGCGGCCTCGAAGGCGTTCTGCTGCTGCTGCGGAATGATCTGCGAGACCGTGAAGTCGTCCTGCATCGGCTGCTCGCCACCACCACCGTGGGTGATCGCGTCCGGCAGCATGACGAGCGAGGTCGTACCGGCCTGCTCGCCCGAGGGCCGCAGCTGGACCCGGATGCTGTGGCGGTCGGCGAGGCGGCCGACCACGAACAGGCCCATGCGCTGCGAGACGGCCGCGTCGACGGTCGGCGGGTTGGCCAGCTTGTGGTTGATGTCCGCGAAGTCCTCGGCGGTGAGGCCGATGCCCTTGTCGTGGATCTCGACCATCACACGGCCGTCGGGGAGACGGGTCGCGGTGACGCGGACCTTGGTCTGCGGCGAGGAGAACGTGGTCGCGTTCTCCAGGAGCTCGGCGAGCAGGTGCACGAGGTCGGTCACGGCCTGGCCGTGGATCTCGGCCTCCGGGACGCCCGCGAGCTCGATGCGCTCGTACTGCTCCACCTCGGAGGAGGCGGCGCGCATGACGTCGACCAGCGGGACCGGCTGGTCCCAGCGGCGGCCGGGCTCCTCGCCGGCGAGGACGAGGAGGTTCTCGCCGTTGCGGCGCATACGGGTGGCCAGGTGGTCCAGCTTGAAGAGGTTCTCCAGCTGGTCCGGGTCGGCCTCGTTGTTCTCCAGGTCCGTGATGAGGGTCAGCTGGCCCTCGATCAGGGACTGGTTGCGGCGCGAGAGGTTGGTGAAGATCGCGTTGACGTTGCCCCGGAGCATGGCCTGCTCGGCGGCGAGCCGGACGGCCTCGCGGTGCACCTGGTCGAAGGCGCGGGCGACCTCGCCGATCTCGTCCTGCGAGTCGATCGGGATCGGCTGGACGCGGGTGTCGACGCGGCCCGGCTCGGTACGGGAGAGCTGGTCGACCAGCATCGGCAGGCGCTGCTCGGCGATGCCGAAGGCGGCGGTGCGCAGCTGCTGCATCGAGCGGCTCATCTGGCGGGCCATCATCCCGGCCAGGATGAAGGCGGCGAGCAGGGCGACGACGACGATGCCACCGATGACCCAGGCGTCCGTCTTGGCCTCGTCGGAGATCTTCACGGCCTCGTTCACGGCCTTGTCGACGAGGGCCTTCTCGACCTCGGAGTAGCCGTCGAACTTGGCGGTGGCGACGGCCATCCAGGACTCGGCCGTGATGCCCTTCGACTTGAGGGCCGCGAGACCCTCGGGGTTCTTGGCGGTGCCGATCGCGGAGGCCGCGCCGGAGTAGACGGAGCCGTCCTTGCCCTTGGGCAGCTCGACGCCGGCGGCCCGCATCTGCTTGGCGCCCTCGGCGGCCTTGCCGGCCATGACCTTCTTGAGCAGCTCGACGTCCTCGGGCATACCGCCGGAGGCGAACTCGCCGAGGGCGATCTGCTCCAGGTAGTTGTACGAGTTGAACGCCACGGACTGCTGGGCGAAGACGGCCTCGGTCTGGCTGGGCCGGACCAGGAGCTGGGTGCCGATCGAGCGCTGGAGGGACTCGGCGCCCTTGGCCAGCTGGATGGCGTAGACGCTGCGGCCGTAGGCCGTGACGTTGCCGGTGCCGAGACCGAGCTCGTTGGAGAACTCGGTGAGGTAGTGCTGGACGCCGGTGTACCCGAGCTGGGTGTTCACCGGGTCGAGGGAGCGGGTGTACGCGGCCTTGCGCAGCGCCTCGAGCTTCGGCTCCTCGTCCTTGAAGAGCTTGATGCGGCGCTCGAGGCCCTGACCCGAAGGCAGGTTCTCGGCGGCCTCGTCGAACTTCAGCCGGGCGGCGTCGGTCGCGGCGTACGCCTGCTTCACCTCGTCGCTGTCGCGGCCCTTCCCGCTCAGCAGCGGGGCCGCGGTGAGGTCCCGCTCGTTGAGCAGGGCGGTGCTGTACTCCGAGGCGGCGCGCACGATGAGCGCCGTCTTCTCGGCGTCCTGCGCCTCCTGCCAGGTGTCGATCGCTCCCTTGACCTGGAAGCCGCCCATGACGAGGCCGACGAGCACGGGTATGAGGAGGATCGCGTTCAGACGGGTGGGCACCCGCCAGTTACGGGGCGACAGCTTGCTGGAGCTTCCCTTGCCCGCGGCCGCGGAGGGCGGCGGTGTCACGGGCATGTCCGCGGGCGACACGGCATAGCGCGGCGGCGGCGTGAAGTTGCCCCGCGTGCCCCGCGTGTCCTGCTCCGCGGAGCTTTCCTTGCTTCGCCTCACTCGACCAACAACCTCTCGGCGTCGGCACCTACGTTGTGCCGGTGTTTCGTTCAGGGCCGTACTACTCGGGAGTTCATGAATTGCAGCACGTGAAGGGGGTCCGTTCCAAACAGTGGGATACGGCCGCCTCCCGCGGTCCAGACCTCGCATAAAACGGGCATAAAGAGCGAGCCCCGCCAAATGGCGGGGCTCATGTGAGCGCAGTGACACCGATCGGATGCGTCGTGTGTCCGGAGCGCTCCAATTCTCTGTCGAAACGTTATGAACGCACGGGCGGCCGTGTCGAAGGACACAGACCGCCCCTGGCAGCGGCATATGACAACCGCCCTGACCGATCCGCTACTTGAGCCGGGCCATCAGAGCGTGCTCGACGAGCGTGATGAGCGCGCTCTTGGCGTCGGAGCGGTGACGGGCGTCGGTGACGATGATGGGGGTGTCCGGCCCGATCTGGAGGGCCTCGCGGACCTCCTCGGGCTGGTACGGCTGGTATCCGTCGAAGCCGTTGAGGGCGACGACGAACGGCAGGCCGCTGTTCTCGAAGTAGTCGACGGCCGGGAAGCAGTCGGCCAGGCGACGGGTGTCGACCAGGACCACGGCGCCGATCGCGCCGCGCACCAGGTCGTCCCACATGAACCAGAAACGGTCCTGCCCCGGCGTACCGAACAGGTACAGGATCAGGTCCTGGTCCAGGGTGATGCGGCCGAAGTCCATGGCGACGGTCGTCGTCGTCTTGCCACCGGTGTGCGTGAGGTCGTCGATGCCCGCCGAAGCCGACGTCATCACCGCCTCGGTACGCAGCGGGTCGATCTCCGAGACGGCGCCGACGAACGTGGTCTTGCCCACGCCGAAGCCACCCGCCACCACGATCTTCGCGCTGGTGGTTGAACGGGCCGCGCCGCCGCTAGAGCTTGCGAAGTCCACTGAGCACCCTTTCGAGCAGTGTCACGTCCGGCGTACCGCCGGTCTCTCCGTTGCCCGGCTGGTGGATCGCCACCATGCCGGCCTCCGCCAGGTCGGCGACGAGGATGCGAGCGACACCGAGAGGCATCGACAGCAGCGCCGACACCTCGGCCACCGACTTCACCTCACGGCACAGGTGGCAGATCCGCTGGTGCTCGGGGAGCAGTGTGGCGAGATGCGCCGGGTCGGCCGTGGTGCTGACCAGTGCCTCGATGGCGAGCTGGTAGCGCGGCCGGGTCCGGCCGCCGGTCATCGCGTACGGACGCACCAGCGGCTGGTCGCCCTCGTACCCGTACTCGTCGACTGAGGCGCCGTACGGATCGTGAGAGGCGGGGGGCGGGGTCATGAATCCTCCGGGCGTGACAGCAAGACTTCTGCCGTCTGATGGGGCCGGTGGGGGGCCGGGTGGGGCGGCCGGACGGTGAACGGTGCCCAGGGCGGTACGGAGGGGCGTACCGCCCTGTCGGTCGGTCGTGCGGTGGGGTTGTCCGGGGGCGGTACCGGCTAGTGGAGCAGGCTGCCCTGGAGCTCCGCGCGGAGGTCCGGGGTGAGGACGCTGCCGGCCCGGTCGACCAGCAGCGCCATCTCGTAGCCCACGAGGCCGATGTCGCACTCGGGGTGGGCGAGCACGGCCAGCGAGGACCCGTCGGAGACGGACATGAGGAAGAGGAAACCGCGCTCCATCTCCACGACCGTCTGCGCGACGGGGCCCCCCTCGAAGATCCGGGACGCGCCCGCGGTCAGCGAGGTCAGTCCGGACGCGACCGCCGCCAGCTGGTCGGCGCGGTCACGGGGGAATCCTTCGGACATGGCGAGCAGGAGTCCGTCGGCGGAGACCACCACCGTGTGCGACACCCCAGGGGTGTTGTCCACGAAGTTGGTGATCAACCAGTTCAGGTTCTGCGCCGCCTGGCTCATCGCGTTCACTAACGCTCCTGCTGATGGTTCGGACCGAGGTGGATGCTACCCGTGGTCGAGTTGCCCGCTTGTCGGCCCTGCTGGATGCCGCGGCGCAGATTGGTCAGCCGGCCGCGGACGTCGTCGGGTGCGCGCGAGACCTGGGGGCCGGCCGTGTGGGCCTGCTCCTGTGCGGTCCCGGGCACGAGGTTGGCCTTCGGCACGCGCCGAGGAAGACCGGAGGTGGTGACTCCGCCGGCCGCGGGCTTGCGCACCCGCTCGGCCTGGCGCACCAGCTCGTCGTTGGGCGAGGTCCGCCAGGCGCCCCCGCCGTTCTGCCGGCCGGCGTCGGCGGCCGGGTCACCGGTCTGCCGGGGCGCCGGGGCGGACGGCTGCGGTGCGCCGGGAGCCTGCCCCTGCTGCTGGTGCCAGTTGGTCTCCAGCGTGTCGTACAGCGGCGTACGGCCGTCGCCCGCACCGCTCGCCGGCGGCAGGGCCTCCGGACGGCGCGGCTGCTGGAGCTGCGGCTGACGCGGCTGCGGCTGCTGCTGGACCGGCTCGGAACCCGGGCGCGGAGCGCCGAAGTCGCCGCCGTCGCGCTGACGCGGGGCCTGCTGCTGCGGCGCCTGGGCCTGCTGCTGCGCCTGCGGTACGAAGGGCTGCCGGCCGAACTGCTGCTGCTGGCCGCCCTGGTACTGCTGCTGCGGAGCCTGCTGCTGCGCGGCCTGCGGGGGCCGCCCCTGCAGCGGCTGCTGCTGCGGCGCGCCGAAGTCCGGGCGCGGGAACTGGCCGGTGGAACCCGGACCCTGCGGGGCGCCGAGGTCCGGGCGCGGGAACTGGCCCGTGGAGCCGGGGCCCTGCGGCGCGTCGAAGTCCGGGCGCGGGAACTGCGCCGTCGACGCGGGGTCCTGGACACCGCCCTGGTACGCCTGCGGGGCCTGCTGCTGGCGGCCCTGCGGCTGCTGCTGCGGCGCGCCGAAGTCGGGGCGGGGGAACTGGCCCGTGGAACCGGGGCCCTGGGGGGCCGCCGCAGCCCCGAACAGGCCCGACGCGTCCGGCTCCTCGTGACCGCGCGGGGCGTCCAGCGGGGACATCTCCTGGCGCGGGCGCCGCGGCGGCTGCTGCGCCGGGTCGTTGCCCCAGCTCGCGGCCTGCGGGCGCTGCGCCTGGGGGTTGCCCCCCGGCAGCTCGGCGCGCGGGGAGTCGTACCCGCCGGGCTGGTTGCCGCCCTGGGGCGCGTGCTGCGGCGCGCCCGGTCCGGCCTGCGGGCCGCCGGTGTTGCCCCACACGTCGGTACGGGAGGGGATGGCGCTCGCGGCGCCGCCGATGAGCCCGCCGCCGGGGCGCAGCGGATCGCGGCTCTGCGGGGCCTGGGGGGCCTGCGGGGCCGGGGGGATCTGCGGCAGCTGGCCGGTCTGGTCGAGCTGGGCGTTCTGCGGCTGCGGGGTACGCGACTGCGGGGCGCCCTGCGGGCCACCCGTGAGCGGAGCGCCGTCACGGGCGGGCAGCGCGGCCCGGGGACCGCTCGTACCGACCTGGCCGCGCGGGGCTCCGGTGCCGATCCGGCCGGCCGTTGACGACGGCCCGCCGCCCTGGCCCGGACGTCCGCCGCCGGGGCCGCCGGCCGCGCCGGGACCGCCGGGGAGCCGGCCGCCCGGAGCGGAGGCACCCTGGGGCATCGCGCCCTGGCCGCCGGCGCCCGGCTTCGGCATGGGCTTCTTGCCGCCCTGGGCGACGTCGACCGGCAGCATGACGAGCGCGGTGGTGCCGCCCGAGTCGGAGGGGCGCAGCTGGATGCGGATGCCGTGTCGCAGGGACAGGCGGCCGACCACGAAGAGGCCCATGCGGCGGGAGACCGAGACGTCCACGGTGGGCGGCGAGGCGAGCCGCTCGTTGATCGCGGCGAGGTCCTCGGGGGAGAGGCCGATGCCGGTGTCGTGGATCTCGACGAGCACCCGGCCGTCGGGCAGCGCGTGGCCGGTGACCCGGACCTTGGTCTGCGGGGAGGAGAACGAGGTGGCGTTCTCGAGCAGCTCGGCGAGGAGGTGTACGAGGTCGTTGACGACGCGGCCCGCGACCTCGGTCGCGGGGACCGCGGCCAGCTCGATGCGCTCGTACTGCTCCACCTCGGAGGCGGCGGCACGCAGGACGTCGACCAGTGGGACCGGGCGGGTCCAGCGTCGGCCCGGCTCCTCACCGGCGAGGACGAGGAGGTTCTCACCGTTACGGCGCATACGCGTCGCGAGGTGGTCGAGCTTGAACAGCGAGGACAGCTGGTCCGGGTCGGCCTCGCGGGACTCCAGCTCGGAGATGAGCGAGAGCTGGCGCTGGATGAGGCCCTGGGAGCGGCGCGAGAGGTTGGTGAACATCGCGTTGACGTTGCCCCGGAGGAGGGCCTGCTCGGCGGCGAGGCGGACGGCCTCGCGGTGCACGTCGTCGAAGGCCGCGGCCACCTGGCCGATCTCGTCACGGGAGTGCACACCGACGGACTCGACGGAGGTGTCGACGTCCTGCGGGTCGGACTCGGACAGCTGCTTGACGAGCTCCGGCAGCCGGTCCTGGGCGACCTTGGTCGCGGTGTCCTGGAGCCGGCGCAGCGAGCGGATCATGGAGCGGGCCACGACGAAGGCGCCGATGAGCGAGACGCCGAGGACGAGGAGGATCAGCGCACCGTTGATGATGGCCTCGCGCTGCGACTCCTGCCGCAGCTCACGGGCCATGGTCTCCATGTCGCCGAGCAGACCGCGCTCGATGCGGTTCATGGCGGTGATCTTGGTGCCGTACTCGTCGGTGAAGTTCAGGTGGCCGCGCCGGGTGCCGCTCTGCATGGCGTCGTCCATGTTGAGGACGCGCTCGGCGTACTTCTCGGCGGCGGCGATCGAGGGGTTGCCGGTGTTCAGGGACGCCGTCCGCTCGGTGGCGTCACCACCCGTCGACTCGTAGATCGCCTGGAAGGACTTGAGCTCGTCGCCCTCGGAGTTCAGCGCGGCCTCGCCGTAGAGGCGGTCGCCCTGCTGGATCCTGCCGGGGGTCCGGTCGCTCGCGGGCAGCGCCGCCGCGATGATCGCCTGCTGGATGGAGGCGTACTCCTTGGCGGACGAGAACGCGGCGAGCGCACGGGTCCGCTTGATCATCTCGGGGTTACTGGTCGCCTGCGCCATGTCCTGGGACAGGCTGAGCAGCGAGCGGATGAGGCGGCTGTACGCCTCGACCGTCACCGAGTGGGAGACGCCCTTCTCGTAGGCGTTGCCCCGGATGGTGTTGAGCTGGATGACCTGCGAGGCGATCCCGTTGACGTTCTGGCGGATGCTGCGCAGCGCCTCGTCGCCCTCGGTGGCCGGGATGTCCTCGGTGGCCTCGAGGAAGGCCTTGTACTCGAGGTCCGTCTTCCGGCGCGGGTTGGAGACCTGGTAGTCGCTGACCGGCCGGCCGTTGACCAGGGGGCCCGCGGACAGGTCGCGCTCGGCCTGCAGGGCCTGCGCGAGGTCGGTCGCCTCCCGGGTCAGCTTGGTGAGCAGCTGCATGTGGTCGAGCTGCTCCATGTCCTGGAGCGACTCGCTGATGCGGATGCCGCCCAGGGTGGTCGCGGCGACCACGGGGAGGGTGAGGAGCGCGACCAGGCGCGTGGAGATGCGCCAGTTGCGCAGGGCTATTCGGGGGCCGACCTCGTTCTCGGCCCGGGCCTTGGGGGTTGCCTCGGACGGCTCGGCGGAAGCGGCCGCGGCGCTCGTGCGCCTGCCGCCTTCACCGCCCTCGCCGGACGGTCCCTGACCCTGGTTCGGGGTGCGCGAGGCCGAGGGACCGCGGTCGGTCCCGGCACGCGGTTCCTGCTCCGCCGGAGCATCCGCACGGCCCTTGCGGGCCTGGGGAGACCCCGAGCCATCCCTCTTGAAACGTCCCTGCACTAGCGTCGCAACCTCTGGACCAGGCGTCCTTCCGGATGAACGGAGGACGGTGTCGGCGTCGTTCGGGGTGTGTGGAGCACCCCAGGTGGTCGTCGGTGACCGGCGCAGCTTCCCCCTTCCCCGCCACTCGGCCGGCGCTGCGTTGCGCCCCCTGCGCGCCGGCTTGAAACCCGCGGCGGTGCGTGGAATTCCAGCACAGTGCCGGATCTCCAACAAGAGCCGCGTGTCGCGCCGGGAGCGTCATGACAACCCGTGCGCACAGTGTCACCGCATGTAGAAGATGATCACGGAGGATTCGGACTTTTCCCCTCCAATGACTGTGCGCGCCCGTGTGTCCCAGTCGAGATGATCAGGAGCGGAATAGCGCATTCAGTGGCGGAATGTCCCTTTCCGTGACCGTGGGCAGCAGTCCGTAATGCCCCAAATGTAGCGCTGGTGGTGAGCAAACTCACACGAGAATCGATGTCTTAGCCATGCATTCGAAGGGAATCGCATGTTTAGCCTGACGCTTTACACCCTCACGCGCCCGCATGCGGCGCCCGTTCCGGAACAAGGTCAGATCACCGCGATGAAGACGACGACGCCCGGCACCACGGCCAACCCCCGCCGTTCCACCCTCGTCCACCTCTCGGACGCCGCAGACCTCGGCCGGGTCGCCCAGCCGGAGTACGCGGCCGAGCTGCCCCCGCGGACCGCGAACCCGCGCCGCACCATCCTCATGCAGCCCCCGGCCCCGTACCAGCCCGAGCCGTACGCCGCCGCGTCCCGCTGACCACGCGGATCGGCCGCCCCGCGCCGCGTTAGCCTGGAGCGTCAGACTCCAGCCAGCACCAAGTGAGGGGCGACAGCACTCGTGCGCATCGCCAGATTCTCCATCGACGGCAATGTGGCCTTCGGCGCCGTCGAGGGCGAGGGAACCGTCGAGTCCGGCGGCCTCGTCCTCGACATCATCAAGGGCATCCCGTACACCGACTTCGAGCTCAGCGGCACCAAGGTCCCGCTGAGCAAGGTACGGCTCCTGCCGCCCGTGCTCCCCAACAAGGTCGTGGCCATCGGCCGCAACTACGCGGAGCACGCCGCCGAACTCGGTCACGAGGTCCCGGACGTCCCCGTCGCCTTCTTCAAGCCCACCACCTCGGTGATCGGCTCCGGCGACGCGATCGAGTACCCCTCCTTCTCGAACGAGCTGCACCACGAGGCCGAACTGGCCGTGGTGATCGGCCGCATGTGCCGCGAGGTGCCCCGCGAGCGGGTGAAGGACGTCATCTTCGGCTACACCTGCGCCAACGACGTCACCGCCCGCGACGCGCAGGAGCGCGAGAAGCAGTGGGCCCGCGCCAAGGGCTTCGACACCTCCTGCCCGCTCGGCCCCTGGGTGGAGACGGACCTCGACCCGAGCGACCTGACCATCCAGGCCACGGTCAACGGCGAACAGCGCCAGCTGGGTCGGACGAGCGACATGATCCGCTCCATCGAGGACCTGGTCGTCCACATCACCGAGGCCATGACGCTGCTCCCCGGAGACGTCATCCTCACCGGCACCCCCGCCGGGGTCGGCCCCCTCAACGTCGGCGACGAGGTCGCCGTCACCATCGAAGGCATCGGCACTCTCACCAATAGGGTGATCAAGCGTGGCTAACGCGAACATCCGCGTCCGTTTCTGTCCCTCGCCGACCGGCAACCCCCACGTGGGCCTGGTCCGCACCGCCCTCTTCAACTGGGCCTTCGCCCGGCACAACGAGGGCACCATGGTCTTCCGCATCGAGGACACCGACGCGGCGCGCGACTCCGAGGAGTCGTACGAGCAGCTGCTCGACTCCCTGAAGTGGCTCGGCCTCGACTGGGACGAGGGCCCGGAGGTCGGCGGCCCCCACGCGCCGTACCGCCAGTCGCAGCGGATGGACATCTACAAGGACGTCGCCGAGAAGCTGCTCGCCGGCGGCTACGCGTACCACTGCTTCTGCACCGCCGTGGAGCTCGAGGCCCGCCGCGACGCCGCCCGCCTGGCCGGCAAGCCGTCCGGCTACGACGGCACCTGCCGCAATCTGAGCGCCGAGCGCATCGAGCGCTACCGCGCCGAGGGCCGCGACTCCATCGTCCGCTTCAAGATGCCGGACGAGCCGATCACCTTCACGGACCTGGTCCGCGGCGAGCTCACCTTCACCCCGGACAACGTCCCGGACTACGGCATCGTGCGCGCCAACGGCGCCCCGCTGTACACCCTGGTCAACCCGGTCGACGACGCCCTGATGGAGATCACCCACGTCCTGCGCGGCGAGGACCTGCTCTCCTCCACCCCGCGCCAGATCGCGCTCTACAAGGCACTGATCGAGCTGGGCGTCGCCAAGGAGATCCCCGCCTTCGGCCACCTGCCGTACGTGATGGGCGAGGGCAACAAGAAGCTCTCCAAGCGCGACCCCGAGGCCTCCCTCAACCTCTACCGGGAGCGCGGCTTCCTCCGCGAGGGCCTGCTGAACTACCTGTCCCTCCTGGGCTGGTCGTTCTCGGCGGACCAGGACATCTTCACCATCGAGCAGATGGTGTCGAAGTTCGACATCGCCGACGTCAACGCCAACCCGGCGCGCTTCGACCTCAAGAAGGCCGAGTCGATCAACGCGGACCACATCCGCATGCTCGACGTGAAGACCTTCGCCGAGGCCTGCGAGCCCTGGCTGCGCGCCCCGCACGCCAACTGGGCGCCCGAGGACTTCGACCGCGCCGCCTGGGAGGCCATCGCGCCGCACGCCCAGACGCGCATCACCGTCCTCTCGGACATCACGGCCAACGTCGACTTCCTCTTCCTGCCGGAGCCGGTCTCCGACCAGCCCTCGTGGGACAAGGCGATGAAGGGCGAGCCCGCGGCCCTCCTCACCACCGCCCGCGAGAAGCTCGTCGACGCCGACTGGAGCGACCCCGAGTCCCTCAAGAACGCGGTCCTGGTCGCCGGCGAGGCCCACGGCCTCAAGCTCGGCAAGGCCCAGGCCCCGGTCCGCGTCGCGGTCACCGGCCGCACGGTCGGCCTGCCCCTCTTCGAGTCCCTGGAGATCCTGGGCAAGGAGAAGACCCTGACCCGCATCGACGCGGCCCTGGCGAAGCTCGCCGGCTGACCGCCTCCGCGCGGTACGGTCGGTCCATGGCCATCCGCGCGGTGCTCTGGGACGTCGACGACACGATCTTCGACTACGCCCGCGCCGACCACATCGGCATGAGCGCGCACCTGACGGCCGAGGGCCTGGTGGACGGATTCGACTCCGTCGACCAGGCCCTCCGCCGTTGGCGGGAGCTGACCGCGGTCCACTGGCGCCGCTTCGAGGCCGGCGGGGTCGACTTCCAGGAGCAGCGCAGGGAGCGGGTCCGGGACTTCCTGACGGCGCCCGGCCTCACCGCGGCCCAGGCCGACGCCTGGTTCGAGCGGTACGTCACCCACTACGAGGCGGCCTGGGAGCTCTTCCCCGACACCGTGCCCGTCCTGGACCTCCTGGCCGACGAGTACCGGCACGGGATCCTGTCGAACAGCAGCCTGCACAACCAGGACCGCAAGCTCCGCGTCCTGGGCGTACGGGACCGCTTCGAGGCCGTCCTCTGCGCCGCGGAACTCGGCGTGGCCAAACCGTCCCCCGAGGCCTTCCACGCCGCCTGTACGGCCCTCGACCTGCGGCCGGGCGAGGTGGCGTACGTGGGGGACCAGCCCGACACCGACGCCCGCGGCGCCGTGGAGGCGGGGCTGCGGGGCATCTGGCTGGACCGCGCCGGCACGGGCGGCCGGCCCGAGCTGGACCGGATCACGGATCTCCGCCAGCTTCCGGACCTGCTCAGCGGGGATACCCGTTTTGGAGCACCGTCCACCTTCGGGTAATGTTCTTCCTGCGCCGAGGGGAACAAGCCGAAAGGCAAGAACCCGGAAAGCGCAAACCGAGCAAGATCCCCCTCGGGGGGAAGTTGCCCCGGTGGCCTATGGTGTAATTGGCAGCACGACGGTTTCTGGTTCCGTTAGTCTTGGTTCGAGTCCAGGTAGGCCAGCTCGCAGAGCTCATCTGCATCGTACGCGGATCGCATCCGCAAAGCCCCCGTTGTGTAGCGGCCTAGCACGCTGCCCTCTCAAGGCAGTAGCGCCGGTTCGAATCCGGTCGGGGGTACAGATCCATCCTGTAGATCACTTGGGTAGCTCCCGGTGGATCTGCGGTGACATCACCCGGTCACGACCGGGTGGGATCGCTAGGGCCCCCGTTGTGTAGCGGCCTAGCACGCCGCCCTCTCAAGGCGGTAGCGCCGGTTCGAATCCGGTCGGGGGTACGGTGTAACCACCATGGCCTATGGTGTAATTGGCAACACTACGGTTTCTGGTACCGTCATTCTTGGTTCGAGTCCAGGTAGGCCAGCTCGCAGAGCTCATCTGCACCGCGGATCTGATCCGCAGGGCCCCCGTTGTGTAGCGGCCTAGCACGCCGCCCTCTCAAGGCGGTAGCGCCGGTTCGAATCCGGTCGGGGGTACAAGACGAAGAAGCCCTTCCCTTCGGGGGAGGGCTTCTTCGCTGTCCGGCTCAGGACGCACAACTCCGGCCCACCGCTGCGGCGTTGAAGCGGTGGGCCGGGACGAACGGAACAGAAGGAGAGCGTCAGCCGGTGCGGCGGAGGGCCTCGGACAGACGGGCGGCCGCGTCGATGACCGCCTGGGCGTGCATACGGCCCGGGTGGCGCGTCAGCCGCTCGATCGGGCCGGACACCGACACGGCGGCCACCACCCGGTTCGACGGGCCGCGTACGGGCGCGGAGACGGACGCGACGCCGGGCTCCCGCTCGCCGATCGACTGGGCCCAGCCGCGGCGCCGTACGCCCGACAGGGCCGTCGCCGTGAAGCGGGCGCCCTGGAGGCCGCGGTGCAGCCGCTCGGGCTCCTCCCAGGCCATCAGGATCTGCGCCGAGGAGCCCGCCTTCATCGTCAGCGTCGAGCCGACCGGGACGGTGTCCCGCAGGCCCGAGAGACGCTCGGCCGCCGCAACGCAGATGCGCATGTCGCCCTGGCGGCGGTAGAGCTGGGCGCTCTCGCCGGTGACATCGCGCAGATGCGTCAGAACCGGGCCCGCGGTCGCGAGCAGGCGGTCCTCGCCGGCCGCGGCGGCGAGCTCCGCCAGGCGCGGTCCGAGGATGAACCGGCCCTGCATGTCACGCGCCACCATCCGGTGGTGTTCCAGTGCCACGGCGAGACGATGTGCCGTGGGTCGTGCGAGTCCCGTCGCCGCGACCAGTCCTGCGAGGGTGGCCGGACCGGACTCCAGGGCGCTCAGGACAAGGGCTGCCTTGTCGAGAACGCCTACGCCGCTAGAGTTGTCCATGCAACGATATTCACGTCTCACTCTGTGAAACGCAAGTTCAATTTCCCGAGGAACTTGTCACTCTGGTGAGGCGGCCGCACAACGGCCCGCGAAACGGGTCTCTAGTTGTGCCGGCGTAGACGTCGGCCGGAGGGAAAGCGATGGGTAGGACACTCGCGGAGAAGGTCTGGGACGACCACGTCGTCCGGCGCGCCGAGGGCGAGCCCGACCTCCTCTTCATCGATCTGCACCTGCTGCACGAGGTGACCAGCCCCCAGGCCTTCGACGGCCTGCGCCAGAACGGCCGGCAGGTGCGGCGCCTCGACCTCACCATCGCCACCGAGGACCACAACACCCCGACCCTCGACATCGACAAGCCCATCGCGGACCCCGTCTCCCGCGCACAGCTGGAGACCCTCCGTAAGAACTGTGCCGACTTCGGCGTCCGGCTGCACCCGCTGGGCGACGTCGAGCAGGGCGTCGTCCACGTCGTGGGACCGCAGCTGGGCCTGACCCAGCCCGGCACCACCGTGGTCTGCGGCGACTCGCACACCTCCACGCACGGCGCCTTCGGCGCGCTCGCCTTCGGCATCGGCACCAGCCAGGTCGAGCACGTGCTCGCCACCCAGACGCTCCCGCTGGCCCGCCCGAAGACCATGGCCATCACCATCGACGGCGAGCTGCCCGAGGACGTCACCGCCAAGGACCTGATCCTGGCGATCATCGCCAAGATCGGCACCGGCGGCGGCCAGGGCTACATCCTGGAGTACCGCGGCTCCGCCATCGAGAAGCTCTCGATGGAGGCCCGGATGACCATCTGCAACATGTCGATCGAGGCCGGCGCCCGCGCGGGCATGATCGCCCCCGACGCGACCACCTTCGACTACCTCAAGGGCCGCGACCACGCCCCCGAGGGCGAGGACTGGGACGCCGCCGTCGCGTACTGGAGCACCCTGAGGTCCGACGAGGACGCGGTCTTCGACGCCGAGGTCGTCATCGACGCCGCCTCCCTGGCGCCGTTCGTCACCTGGGGCACCAACCCCGGCCAGGGCGCGCCGCTTTCGTCGAACGTCCCCGACCCGGCTTCGTACGAAGACGCTTCGGAGCGCCTCGCCGCCGAAAAGGCCCTGGAGTACATGGGGTTGACCGCCGGGCAGCCGCTGCGCGACATCAAGGTCGACACCGTCTTCGTAGGCTCCTGCACCAACGGCCGCATCGAGGACCTGCGCAACGCCGCCGGTCTGCTGCAGGGCCGCCAGGTCGCCGACGGCGTCCGCATGCTGGTCGTCCCCGGCTCCGTCCGGGTCGCCCTGCAGGCCGTCGAGGAGGGCCTGGACAAGGTCTTCAAGGAGGCCGGCGCCGAATGGCGGCACGCGGGCTGCTCGATGTGTCTGGGCATGAACCCCGACCAACTGGCGCCCGGTGAGCGCTCCGCGTCCACCTCCAACCGCAACTTCGAGGGCCGGCAGGGCAAGGGCGGCCGGACCCACCTGGTCTCTCCCCAGGTCGCCGCCGCCACCGCCGTCCTGGGCCATCTGGCCTCCCCGGCCGATCTGTCCGACGTCGCCACCACCGCGGGGGTCTGAGGAACCATGGAAGCTTTCACCACGCACACCGGCCGGGCCGTCCCGCTGCGCCGCAGCAACGTCGACACCGACCAGATCATCCCGGCGCACTGGCTCAAGAAGGTCACCCGCGACGGCTTCGAGGACGGCCTCTTCGAGGCCTGGCGCAAGGACTCCGAGTTCATCCTCAACCGCCCCGAGCGGCAGGGTGCCTCGGTCCTGGTCGCCGGCCCCGACTTCGGTACCGGCTCCTCCCGTGAGCACGCCGTCTGGGCGCTCCAGAACTACGGCTTCCAGGCGGTCATCTCCGCCCGCTTCGCCGACATCTTCCGCGGCAACTCGCTGAAGAACGGCCTGCTGACCGTGGTCCTGCCGCAGGAGACGGTGGACGCGCTCTGGGAGCTGACCGAGGCCGACCCGACCGCCGAGGTCACCGTCGACCTGGAGCGGCGCAAGGTCCTGGCCGCCGGGATCGACGCCGACTTCGAGCTCGACGAGAACGCCCGCTGGCGGCTCCTGAACGGCCTCGACGACATCAGCCTCACCCTTCAGAACGAAGCCGACATCGCGGCCTACGAGGCGTCACGACCGGCCTTCAAGCCCCGTACAATTACGGCCTGAGCAGCGCTTTTCCAAGACTGCGCCCCCCACCGCCCGGTGGGGGGCGCAGTCGCTTGTTGGGACCCTGTCGGGCGACAACTCGCCCTAGATGGCACAATCGGTGCATGGAACGCGACAGCCAACTCGAGCTCTACGAGGCAGTCGCAGCCCGATTGAAGGAAGCGCACACAAGAGTGCGCTCACTGCAAGTCCCGGAGGGCGTAAGGATGGCGCTGTCCCGGAAGCTGCTGGTCGTGACGGCCGCGGCGAAGCACGATCTCAAGGACGCGGCAGCGCGTCTGGACCGGTTGATGAAGGACCTCGACGAGGGCCGATTCCCAGAGGACGACTGACACCAGGAACTCCGCAGCGGATCTTCCGCGTTGCGGCACTAGGGTGATTAGACCGTTTCGTGTTTGATTTGCGGTATATACATGCCTAACGTGCGAAAAAGCTTGAACACTTTCGTTCTGGCAATGTCTCCGAAGGGGAAGACGTGAACAAGGCGCAGCTCGTAGAAGCGATTGCCGACAAGATGGGCGGTCGCCAGCAGGCCGCCGAAGCCGTCGACCACGTGCTCGACGCCATCGTGCGTGCCGTGGTCGGTGGCGACCGGGTCTCTGTGACGGGTTTCGGCTCGTTCGAGAAGGTCGACCGCCCGGCCCGCTACGCCCGCAACCCGCAGACGGGTGAGCGGGTGCGGGTCAAGAAGACCTCGGTCCCCCGCTTCCGTGCCGGTCAGGGCTTCAAGGACCTGGTCAGCGGCTCGAAGAAGCTCCCCAAGGGAGGCGAGGTCTCCGTCAAGAAGGCCCCGAAGGGCAGCCTCACCGGTGGCGCCTCCGCGACCGTGAAGAAGGCCGCGGCGAAGAAGGCCACCACCGCCAAGAAGGCCGCCGCCAAGAAGGCGACCCCGGCGAGGAAGACCACCACCGCGGCGGCCGCGAAGAAGGCGACCCCCGCGAAGAAGACCACCACCACGGCGGCCGCCAAGAAGGCGACCCCCGCCAAGAAGACGTCCACCCCCGCGGCGAAGAAGACCGCGAACGGCGCCGCGAAGAAGGCCACCACGGCCGCCGCCGCCAAGAAGGCGACCAAGGCCGCGGCCAAGAAGACCGCGCCGGCTGCGAAGAAGGCCACGGCGACGAAGGCGCCCGCCAAGAAGACGACGGCGCGCAAGACGACCGCCAAGAAGACCGCCGCCAAGAAGTAGGACGAGCGGTAGACACCCGCCGGGCCGGGCTCCCCCCAGGGAGCCCGGCCCGCGGCGCGTCCGTGCGCCCGACGCCTGCGGTGGAGTCCCGCTCAGAAGGTCTGCAGCGTCACCAGGGTGATCCGCGCGCCGGCCCCGGACGTGCCGGGCTCGACCTCGATCCGCACCCGCTGCCCCGGCCGCAGCAACCGCAGCCCTCCCACGTCGAAGGCCTCCGCCCCGAACTCCACGGGAGTGCCGTCGTCGAGCAGCACACTGCCGCTGCGGGTCTCGGGGTCGTACGTGAACGCGGTCGCCTGCATGGACCGCAGCCTATCCGGCCGCCGGCAGCCACCGGGCGGCCGTCCGCGGGCCGAGCCCCAGCGCCCCCGCCGCCGCCAGATCCTCGCCGGTGTCCACGTCCCGGCGTACGGAATCCACCCCGGCCAGCGTGATTTCCACCGCCCCCGAAGACAAATGCCGGAGCCTCGACGGACCCCCGAATGCCGGTTCCAATTCCACCCCCGGAGCCGCCGAGAGGAATGTCGTACCTATTTCGGCGGCATCCGCGAGAAATGCCCTCGGAAATTTCCGGGCCACGTCGAGCACCCGGGCCAGTTCCTCCGGCCGCAGCGCCGGCAGATCCGCGTTGAGCGCCGCCACGCGCGCGTACGGCCGCCCGGACCGCACGGCACGGACCCCGTGCGCGAGCGCCGCGTTGAGCCCCGCCGCCGGGGAGTCCGGCACGACCCGCGCACCCAGGGCGGCGAGGACCGAGGAGGCCGTGGGATCGTCCGTGACGACCACCACATCCCGTACGCGCGCGCAGTTCAGCACCGCCCCCACGGTGTCCTCCGCGAACGCCAGCGCGAGCCGGGGGCGCAGCCGGGCCCCGGCCGCGGCGGCCAGCCTGCTCTTCGCCAGGGCAAGGGGCTTCAGGGGGACGACCAGGGACCAGCCGTCCTCCGCGTCCGTGTGCAGGGGGTGCATCGGGTGCCTCGCGTGCCTCGGGTGCGTCGAGTTCATCGGGGGTCATTCTGTCCCGCCCACGCGTTCTCCCGGAGGGCCCGGGGCGTACGGTGTCACTCGACAGACCAGGAGCACGGGGCGACACTTGACCCCCTGCCAGCCTGTCCCGGAGAAAGGTGTCCGAGTGCCCCGCCGCAGAATCGGCTTCTGGTACCGCCTCGCGGCGGTCATCGCCAAACCCCCCCTGGTGGTTCTGTTCAACCGGGACTGGCGCGGTATGGAGCACATTCCGGCCGACGGCGGCTTCATCACCGCGGTCAACCACAACTCCTACCTGGACCCGCTGTCGTACGCGCACTACCAGTACAACACCGGCCGTGTCCCGCGCCTCCTCGCCAAGGCGGCCCTCTTCAAGGCCCCCTTCGTGGGCATGATGCTGCGCGGCACCGGCCAGATCCCCGTCTACCGCGAGACGACGAACGCGCTCGACGCGTTCCGCGCCGCCGTCGACGCCATCGAGCGCGGCGAGTGCGTCGCCTTCTACCCCGAGGGCACCCTGACCCGGGACCCCGACATGTGGCCCATGGCGGGCAAGACCGGTGCCGCGCGGGTCGCGCTGCTCACCAAGGCCCCCGTCATCCCGGTGGCCCAGTGGGGCGCCAACCTGGCGATGCCGCCGTACGCCAAGGAGAACAAGCTCAGCCTGTTCCCCCGCAAGACGCTGATCGTGCAGGCCGGTCCGCCCGTCGACCTCTCCCGCTTCCACGGACTCGAGCCGACGCCCGAGGTGCTCCGCGAGGCGACCGAGGCCATCATGGCCGCCATCACCGCCGTCCTGGAGCAGATCCGCGGCGAGCAGGCGCCCGCCGAACCGTACGACCACCGCAAGGCCCGCCTCCAGCAGCGGCGCAAGGCGACAGAGGGGGGCACCAAGTGACCAAGGCAGCTGTCTTCGGCAACGGATCCTGGGGCACGGCCTTCGCCATGGTGCTCGCCGACGCGGGGTGCGAGGTGAGCCTGTGGGGCCGCCGCGCCGAACTCGCCAAGGAGATCAACGCCTCCCGGACCAACCCCGACTACCTGCCCGGCGTCGAACTCCCCGCGACGGTCACGGCCACCGCCGACCCCGCGGAGGCTGCCCACGGCGCCGACTTCACCGTCCTCGTCGTGCCCTCGCAGACCCTCCGCGGCAACCTCGGCGCCTGGGCTCCGATGCTCGCGCCCGACACCGTGCTCGTCTCCCTCATGAAGGGCGTCGAACTCGGCACCGCCAAGCGGATGAGCGAGGTCATCACCGAGGTCGCCGACGTGCCCGCCGAGCGCGTGGCCGTCCTCACCGGCCCCAACCTCGCCAAGGAGATCGCCGCCAGGCAGCCCGCCGCCGCCGTCGTCGCCTGCGTCGACGAGACGGTCGCCCAGCGGCTCCAGACCGCCTGCCTGACCCCGTACTTCCGCCCGTACACCAACACCGACGTGGTGGGCTGCGAACTCGGCGGCGCGGTCAAGAACGTCATCGGGCTCGCCGTCGGCATCGCGAACGGCATGGGACTCGGCGACAACTCGAAGGCCACGCTCATCACCCGAGGCCTCGCCGAGACCACCCGGCTCGGCCTCGCCATGGGAGCCGACCCGCTCACCTTCTCCGGCCTCGCGGGCCTCGGCGACCTCGTCGCCACCTGCTCGTCGCCGCTCTCCCGGAACAACACCTTCGGCACCAACCTCGGCCGCGGGATGACCCTCCAGGAGACCATCGCGGCCACCAAGCAGACCGCCGAAGGCGTCAAGTCCTGCGAGTCGGTGCTGGATCTGGGCCGCCGCCACGGCGTCGACATGCCCATCACCGAGACCGTCGTCTCGATCGTCCACGAGGGCAAGCCGCCGATCGTCGCCCTCAAGGAGCTGATGTCGCGCAGCGCGAAGCCCGAACGCCACTGAGCGGGCCCCGGTACTGGGCCGTACGG
Organism: Streptomyces sp. NPDC002773; assembly: GCF_040295605.1. Lineage (NCBI taxonomy): Bacteria > Bacillati > Actinomycetota > Actinomycetes > Kitasatosporales > Streptomycetaceae > Streptomyces > Streptomyces sp. NPDC002773. The sequence continues at coordinate 167,060 of NZ_JBEOVO010000009.1, read as the reverse complement.
GCCCGGCGGGCAGCGGGGCGCACGGCCGTTCGGGAGTCGCAAGGTACGCTCGTCGCGATATGAGCGAGAACACCCAGAGCCCCCGCAAGCCGCGCGTGGCCGTCGTCTTCGGCGGACGCAGCTCCGAGCACGCCATCTCCGTCGTCACGGCGGGCGCCGTCCTGAGCGCCATCGACCGGGACAAGTACGACGTGCTGCCCATCGGCATCACGACGGACGGGCGCTGGGCGCTCACCGCCGACGCCCCCGAGCGCATGGCCATCGCCGACCGCGCCCTGCCGAACGTCGCCGACCTGGCCGAGTCGGCGGAGGGCGGCGTCGTCCTCTCCGTCGATCCGGCCAACCGCGAGGTCGTCCTCAGCGAGCCGGGCTCCGTCCCCAGGGCGCTGGGCGAGGTCGACGTGGTCTTCCCGATGCTCCACGGTCCGTACGGCGAGGACGGCACCCTCCAGGGCCTCCTGGAGCTCTCCGGCGTCCCCTACGTCGGCGCGGGCGTCCTCGCCTCCGCCGTCGGCCAGGACAAGGAGTACATGAAGCGGGTCTTCGTCTCCTTCGGTCTCCCCGTCGGCCCGTACGAGGTCATCCGGCCCCGCGAGTGGGAGCAGAACCCGGCCGCCGCCCGCAAGAAGATCGTCGAGTTCGCCGCCGACCACGGCTGGCCGCTGTTCGTGAAGCCGGCCCGCGGCGGTTCGTCCATGGGCATCACCAAGGTCGACGACCTCTCCGGCCTCGACGAGGCCATCGAGGAGGCCCGCCGCCACGACCCCAAGATCCTCGTCGAGTCGCTGCTGCGCGGCCGCGAGATCGAGTGCGGCGTCCTGGAGTTCGAGGACGGCCCCCGCGCCAGCGTGCCGGCCGAGATCCCGCCGGTCACCGACCACGACTTCTACGACTTCGAGGCCAAGTACATCGACTCGGCCTCCGGCATCGTGCCCGCCCCGATCGGGGACGAGGCCACCGCCGAGGTCCAGCGTCTGGCCGTCGCCGCCTACGAAGCCGTTTCCTGCGAGGGCCTGGTCCGCGCCGACTTCTTCCTCACCGAGGACGGCGACTTCGTCATCAACGAGATCAACACCATGCCGGGCTTCACGCCCATCTCCATGTACCCGCGCATGTGGCAGGAGAGCGGCGTCGGCTACTCGGAGCTGGTCGACCGGCTCATCCAGGCCGCGCTGAACCGCTCCACGGGCCTGCGCTGACCGGAGCCGGCCGCACGGGACAGCACCCGGGAAGACCGTGCCCCGGCCTCTCAGAGGCTCGGCGGCACGGTCTTCCGCACGGGAGCGGCGAGATCGGCGAGCGGCGTCACATCGTGCGCGTACCGCTCGTCGAGCACCACCTCGACGTACGCCTTGCGGTACGTCGTGGTGAGACGGGGCCCGCTGCCCTCCGGGCGCTCCAGCATCCAGTTCACGCCGTTCGCCTCGATGCCCTGCGCCTTGGGGTCGCTCATCTTTTCGGGCCGGGGCACCCCGCAGCGCAGTACGATCGCACCGTCACCCCAGCCGGCGGTCAACTCGGAGCCGGGCTCCGGGTCACTCCGCTCAAGACCCGCCACGGTGTCGGGAAGCTCCTTCGCCAAGGCCTGGCAGAAGGCGGCCTCCGCCGCGGGGGGACGGGGAACCACGACGGACGCCTCGGCGTCCGACGAGGAGCAGCCGGCGGCGGCCAGCAGCGATACGGCGGCCGCCACGGCGGCGGGCAGGCCGAAGGGCCGGTGCGAAGACATCACCGGCCAAGCGTAGACGGGGGCTACAGATGAACGACCGGGCAGGTGAGGGTGCGCGTGATGCCGTCCACTTGCTGGACCTTGGCGACCACCATGCGGCCGAGCTCGTCGACCGTGTCCGCCTGCGCGCGCACGATGACGTCGTACGGACCGGTCACGTCCTCGGCCTGGAGCACCCCCGGGATCTTGGAGATGGCGTCGGCGACGATCGACGCCTTGCCCACCTCGGTCTGGATGAGGATGTACGCCTGAACCACGGAACCTCCAGGGCGACCACGAGGATCTTGTGGGAGAAAGGGACGCCACGGTACCGCGTCGCCACGGGCCGCGGGGAGACCCGCGCGTCCCGGGGCACCGCCGGGGTGGCGTACGCAGGACAGAAGTTGACGGTCTACTTGACGGTACCCAGCACGGTGACGGCCCGCGACCCGCGGCGCGCGACGACGCGCCCCCGCCCGCCGGCCGGCACGAAGACACGAGGTGAGGCGCGGTGAAGGGCACAGTCGGAGAGCTGGGCGAGTTCGGGCTCATCAGAGAGCTCACGTCCCGGCTCACCTCCACCCCGGCGGTACGGATCGGGCCGGGCGACGACGCCGCGGTCGTCTCCGCACCCGACCGGCGCGTGGTGGCCAGCACGGACATCCTCCTCGAAGGGCGTCACTTCCGCCGCGACTGGTCGACGGCGTACGACGTCGGCCGCAAGGCCGCGGCGCAGAACCTCGCCGACATCGCCGCCATGGGCGCGGTCCCCACCGCGCTCCTCCTCGGCCTCGTCGTCCCCGCCGAACTCCCCGTCACCTGGCCCACCGAACTCATGGACGGCCTGCGCGACGAATGTCAGGTCGCGGGCGCGGCGGTGGTCGGCGGAGACGTCGTCCGCGGCGACACGATCATGGTCTCCATCACCGCCCTCGGCGACCTCCGCAACCACGATCCGGTCACCCGGGGCGGCGCTCAGCCCGGCGACGTCGTCGCCTACACCGGCTGGCTCGGCTGGTCCGCCGCCGGGTACGCGGTCCTCTCACGGGGGTTCCGTTCTCCGCGCGCCTTCGTCGAGGCCCACCGCAGGCCCGAACCGCCGTACCACGCGGGTCCCGCGGCCGCCGGTCTCGGCGCCACCGCCATGTGCGACGTCAGCGACGGCCTCATCGCCGACCTCGGCCACATCGCCGAGGCCAGCAAGGTCCGCATCGACCTGCGCTCGGGGCTCATCGACATCCCCACCCAGATGAACGACATCGGCCAGGCCGTCGGCGTCGACCCCATGCAGTGGGTCCTGACCGGGGGAGAGGACCACGCCATCGTGGCCACCTTCCCGCCGGACGTGAAGCTCCCCGCCCGCTGGAAGGTCATCGGAGAGGTCCTCCACCCCTCCGCGCTGCCGCAGGTCACCGTGGACGGCGCCCCCTGGCACAGCGTGGGCGGCTGGGACCACTTCGGGGAGACGGAATGACGTCCCGGCCCCCGCTGGTGCTGACCGTCGCCGGCTCCGACTCCGGCGGCGGCGCCGGCATCCAGGCCGACCTGAAGACGATGCTCGCGCTCGGCGTCCACGGCATGAGCGTGCTCACCGCCGTCACCGCGCAGAACTCGCGGGGCGTCCAGGGCGTCTGGGAGCTGCCGGTGGAGGCCGTCCGCGCCCAGTACCGGGCCGTCGTCGACGACATCGGCGTCCAGGCGGTCAAGACCGGCATGCTGGCCACGGCCGCGCTCGTGGAGACCGTCGCCGAACTGCTCGCGGACACCGCCGCCCCGGTCGTCGTGGACCCGGTCGGCGTCTCCAAGCACGGGGACCCGCTGCTCGCCGAGAGCGCGCTCGACTCCGTACGGAAGAGGCTGCTGCCCCGGGCGACCGTCGCCACGCCCAACCTGGACGAGGTGGCGCAGCTCACGGGCGTGCACGTCGTCCACGAGAGCGACATGCGGACCGCGGCGGAGGCGGTCCTGTCGTACGGGCCGCGCTGGGTCCTGATCAAGGGCGGGCACCTGCCCACCGGTCAGGAGGCCGTGGACCTGCTCACGGACGGCTCCGAGGAACACTGGCTGCGCGCCCCCCGCCACGACAACCGGCACACCCACGGGACCGGCTGCACGCTCGCCTCGGCGACGGCCGCCGGGCTCGCCGAGGGGCTCGGGGTGCCGGAGGCGGTGCGGCGGGCCAAGGAGTACGTGACCGGGGCCATAGGCGCCGGCTTCGCCCTGGGCTCGGGCATCGGCCCGGTCGACCACGGCTGGCGGTTCAGGACCTGAGGACCTCGCCGGGCCCCCGGGCCGGCGGGGACCCGTCCGCGTCCGGGCATGGCAAAAGGCCGGTTCACCTAGGTGAACCGGCCTTTCAAGGCAACCGCAGGGGCTGCGCTACGACAGAAACGTCGCAATTAGCGCGAGACCTTGCCGGCCTTGATGCACGAGGTGCAGACGTTGAGCCGCTTCGGCGTCCGACCCACAACGGCACGCACGCGCTGGATGTTCGGGTTCCAGCGACGGGACGTACGGCGGTGCGAGTGCGAAATGTTGTTGCCGAAGCCCGGCCCCTTGCCGCAGACGTCGCAGTTGGCAGCCACGGGTCACTCCAAAAGCTTCAGGATTTACAGTGAATTCCGGCGCACCGGAATCAGGAGTCTGAAGTGGCTTGCCGGGGGACGGCCCGGTGTGAACCGGGCAACCGAAGCAGCATACAACGCCTGCCTCGGTGGAACGAAACTACCACGATCCGCTCGGACCCTGTCCCGGGCCCTGGTCACAGGGGGTCCCCCCCTGGTCGAGCGAAGCCGAGAGCTTGGGGGAGGGACGCCCCGGGCTCTACCCTGCGGTGAGCTCACCGCCGAAGGAGGACCCCCGTTGTCGCGAGCCCTTCAGCCCTTCGAGGAGCTCGACGAGCTCGACGCGGAAGCGGTCAGGTCCTGGTGCGCGCGGACGCTCGACGCGCTCGGCCGGGAGCGCGAGGAGATCGACGCGATCAACGTCTACCCCGTGGCCGACGGGGACACCGGCACCAACCTCTACCTGACGGCGGAAGCCGCCCACCAGGCCGTCGAGGCCGTCTTCGCCGCCTCCGCGCCCGACATCACCGAGACCGTACGGGCCATGGCGCACGGCGCCCTGCTCGGCGCCCGCGGCAACTCCGGAACCATCCTCTCCCAGCTCCTGCGCGGCATGGCCGGGGTGCTCGCCGAGGGCGGTGACGGCGCTCACCTCGCCCGCGCCCTCGCCGAGGCCGCGAGCGCGGCGCGACGGGCCGTCGCCCACCCCGTGGAGGGCACCATCCTCACCGTGGCGGGGGCCGCCGCCGAGGCCTGCGCGGCCGGCGGCGGACTCGTGGAGGTGGCGAGGAACGCCCACGAAGGGGCCAGGACCGCCCTCGCCGCCACCTCGGGGCAACTGGACGTCCTCGCACGTGCCGGGGTCGTCGACGCCGGCGGCAGGGGCCTGGTGACGGTCCTCGGCGCCCTCCTGGAGACCGTCACCGGACAGGCCCCGCCGCCCGCCGACACGGCCGCCGTCCCGTACGCCCCCCGCGAGGAGTGCCCCACCGAGGGCGGGCCCGCCTACGAGGTGATCTACCTCCTGGAGGCCGGGGAAGCCGCCGTGGAGCTGCTGCGGTCCCGGCTCGACGCCCTGGGGGAGTCCCTCGTCGTCGTCGGCGGCGACGGCCTGTGGAACGTCCATGTGCACGTCGACGACGCGGGCGCCGCCGTCGAGGCCGGCGTCGAGGCCGGCCGACCGCACCGCATCCGGATCACCCACTTCGCCGCCGACGCGTCCGCGACCCCCGGCCCGGGCGAGCGCGCCCAGCGCGCCGTCGTCGCCGTCGTCCCCGGCGAGGGCCTCGCCGGGCTGTGCGCCGAGGCGGGCGCGACCACCGTACGGACCCGGCCGGGCGAACCGCCCGCCGGCGACGAACTCCTCGACGCCATCCGCCGGGCCCACGCGCGCGAGGTCGTCCTCCTGCCCAACGACAGCGACCTCCGGCAGTCGGCCGCCGCCGCCGCCGAACGCGCCAGGGCCGAGGGCATCCGCGTCGCCCTCATCCCGACCCGGGCCGCCGTCCAGGGCATCGCCGCCCTCGCCGTCCACGAACCCGACCGGCGCTTCGACGAGGACGTCGTCGCCATGACGGCCGCCGCCGGCGCCACCCGCTACGCCGAACTCGCCGTCGCCGAACGCCAGTCCTTCACCTCCGCCGGCGTCTGCCAGGCCGGCGACGTCCTCGGCCTCATCGAGGGCGACGTCGCCGTCATCGGCCAGGACCTCACCGAGACGGCCCGCACGGTCCTCGACCGGATGCTGTCCGCCGGCGGCGAACTCGTCACCCTCGTCGTCGCCGACGACGCCCCGCCGGGCCTCGCCCCCGACCTGGAACGGCACGTCCGGCGCGGCTACCTGGCCGTCGACACCACCACGTACCACGCGGGCGCGGGGGCCCCACCGCTGCTCATCGGGGTGGAATGACCACGACTGTCGGTGCCGTGGTGTGCAATGGAACGCGTGCCCGCGCTCGACGAACCACTCAAGAAGTCCCTCGGCCCCGCCACCGCCAAGGTCATGGCCGAGGCACTCGACCTGCACACGGTCGGTGACCTGCTCCACCACTACCCCCGCCGGTACGCCGAGCGCGGGGAGCTGACCACCCTCTCCGACCTGCCGCTCGACGAACACGTCACCGTGGTCGCCCAGGTCGCCGACGCCCGTGTGCTCACCTTCAACGGCTCCAAGGGGCGCGGCCAGCGCCTCGAAGTGACCATCACCGACGGCAGCGGCCGCCTCCAACTGGTGTTCTTCGGCAAGGGCGTCCACAAGCCGCACAAGGACCTGCTGCCGGGCACCCGGGCGATGTTCGCCGGCAAGGTCTCGCTCTTCAACCGGCGCCTCCAGCTCGCCCACCCGTCGTACGAACTCCTCCGCGGCGACAGCGAGGAGGCCGTGGACGTCTGGGCCGGCGCCCTCATCCCGATCTACCCGGCCACCACCAAGCTGGAGTCCTGGAAGATCGCCAAGGCCGTCGACGCCGTCCTGCCCAGCGCCGTCGACGCCGTCGACCCGCTCCCCGACGCCCTCCGCGAGGGCCGGGGCCTCGCCGAGCTCCCCGAAGCCCTGCGCCTGATCCACCGGCCCCGTACCAAGGCCGACATCGCCACCGCCCGCGAGCGCCTCAAGTGGGACGAGGCCTTCGTCCTCCAGGTCGCCCTGGCCCGCCGACGCCACGCCGACACCCAACTCCCCGCCGTCGCCCGGCGCCCCGCCCCCGACGGCGTCCTCGACGCCTTCGACGCCAAGCTCCCCTTCACCCTCACCGACGGCCAGAAGAAGGTCTCCAAAGAGATCTTCGACGACCTCGCCACCGACCACCCCATGCACCGCCTCCTCCAGGGCGAGGTCGGCAGCGGCAAGACGATGGTGGCCCTGCGCGCCATGCTCGCCGTCGTCGACTCCGGGGGGCAGGCCGCCATGCTCGCCCCCACCGAGGTCCTCGCCCAGCAGCACCACCGCTCGGTCACCGAGATGATGGGCGAACTCGCCCTGGGAGGGATGCTCGGCGGCGCCGAGCGGGCCACCAAGGTCGTCCTGCTCACCGGCTCCATGGGCGTCGCCGCACGCCGGCAGGCCCTCCTCGACCTGGTCACGGGGGAGGCGGGCCTCGTCATCGGCACCCACGCCCTGATCGAGGACAAGGTCCAGTTCCACGACCTGGGCCTGGTCGTCGTCGACGAGCAGCACCGCTTCGGCGTCGAACAGCGCGACGCCCTCAGGGGCAAGGGAAAGCAGCCGCCGCACCTCCTCGTCATGACCGCCACGCCCATCCCGCGCACGGTCGCCATGACGGTCTTCGGAGACCTGGAGACCTCTGTCCTCGACCAGTTGCCCGCCGGACGCTCCCCGATCGCCAGCCACGTCGTCCCCGCCGCCGACAAACCGCACTTTCTCGCGCGCGCGTGGGAGCGGGTGCGCGAGGAGGTCGAGAAGGGACACCAGGCGTACGTGGTCTGCCCGCGCATCGGCGACGAGGAGGACAAGAAGAAGAAGTCCAAGGCGTCCACCGAGGACGAGGCCGAGAAGCGCCCGCCGCTCGCCGTCCTCGACGTCGCCGAGAAGCTCCGCACCGGCCCCCTCGCCGGGCTCCGGATCGCCGTCCTGCACGGCCGCATGCACCCCGACGACAAGGACGACGTGATGCGCCGCTTCGCCGCGGGCGAGCTCGACGTCCTCGTCGCCACCACCGTCATCGAGGTCGGCGTCAACGTCCCCAACGCCACCGCCATGGTGATCATGGACGCGGACCGCTTCGGCGTCTCCCAGCTCCACCAGCTCCGCGGCCGCGTCGGCCGCGGCTCCGCCCCCGGCCTCTGCCTCCTCGTCAGCGAGATGCCCGAGGCGACCCCCGCCCGCCAGCGCCTCGCCGCCGTCGCCGCCACCCTCGACGGCTTCGAGCTCTCCCGTATCGACCTCGAACAGCGACGCGAGGGCGACGTCCTCGGCCAGGCCCAGTCCGGCGTCCGCTCCTCCCTGCGGGTCCTCACCGTCATCGACGACGAGGAGGTCATCACCGCCGCCCGCGAGGAGGCCACCGCCCTCGTCCTCGCCGACCCCGACCTCACCGCCCACCCGGGGCTGCGCACCGCGCTCGACGCCCTCCTCGACAAGGACCGGGAGGAGTACCTGGAGAAGGGCTGACGCGGGGCGGCGGCCGCCGCCCTAAGCTGTTGCTTACCGCAATGGCCCATGGAGAACGAGGACACCGATGACCCGCGTGATCGCCGGCACCGCCGGCGGGCGCCGCCTGGCCGTGCCGCCCGGCAACGGCACCCGCCCCACCTCCGACCGGGCGCGCGAGGGCCTCTTCTCCACCTGGGAGGCCTTCCACGGCCTGGCCGGCTCGCGCGTCGCCGACCTGTACGCGGGCTCCGGCGCCGTCGGCCTCGAAGCGCTCTCCCGCGGCGCCGCCCACGCCCTGCTCGTCGAGGCGGACCCACGCGCCGCGAAGACGATCCGGGACAACATCCGGTCGATCGGCCTGCCCGGCGCCGAACTCCGCACCGGCAAAGCGGAGCAGATCGCGACGGGCCCGGCCCCGGCCGAGCCGTACGACCTGGTCTTCCTCGATCCGCCGTACGCCGTCGCAGACGACGATCTTCGCGAGATACTCCTCACACTCCGCTCCGGGGGCTGGCTCACGGACGACGCCCTCGTCACCGTGGAGCGCAGCACCAGAGGCGGGGAATTCGGCTGGCCGACCGGTTTCGAACCACTGCGGGCCCGTCGTTACGGCGAGGGAACGTTTTGGTACGGTCGCGCCGCCTCTACGTGCGAAGACGCACGATGACCGGACCGGAGAGCGAGGGACCCACGTTGCGCCGCGCCGTCTGTCCGGGGTCATTCGACCCCATCACCAACGGACACCTCGACATCATCGCCCGTGCCTCCAAGCTGTACGACGTCGTACACGTCGCGGTGATGATCAACCAGTCGAAGAAGGGCCTGTTCACGGTCGACGAGCGGATCGAGCTGATCCGCGAGGTGACCGCCGACCTCGGCAACGTCGAGGTGGAGTCCTTCCACGGGCTGCTCGTCGACTTCTGCAAGCAGCGCGACATCCCCGCCATCGTCAAGGGGCTCCGCGCGGTCAGCGACTTCGACTACGAGCTGCAGATGGCGCAGATGAACAACGGCCTCACGGGAGTGGAGACCCTGTTCGTCCCCACCAACCCGACCTACAGCTTCCTCTCCTCCTCGCTGGTCAAGGAGGTCGCGGCCTGGGGCGGCGACGTCTCCCACCTGGTGCCCCCCGCGGTGCTCACCCGGCTGACCGAGCGCCTGGCGCAGAAGTGACGCGCGGCCACCTCCGCTGACGCTCCGTCACCTGGTGTCGGTCGGACGCCGACTGCCCTTACAGTCGTCCCGTCCGTCTCCATCCAGCTGTAGAGAGTGGCGAGCACCCGGTGGACGTACAGAAGAAGCTCGACGACATCGTCGCGACCGTGCAGGGCGCCCGCTCCATGCCCATGTCGGCATCCTGCGTGGTCAACCGGGCCGAGCTGCTCGCCCTGCTCGAAGAGGTACGGGAGGCCCTGCCCGGCTCCCTCGCCCAGGCCCAGGAGCTGATCGGCGGCCGCGAGCAGCTGGTCGAGCAGGCCCGCCAGGAGGCCGACCGGATCATCGAGGCCGCCCACGCCGAGCGCGGCTCGATCGTCTCCGACACCCAGGTCGCCCGGCAGTCCCAGGAGGAGGCCGACCGGATCCTCTCCGAGGCCCGCAGGGAGGCCGAGGAGGTCCGGGCGGAGGCCGACGACTACGTCGACTCCAAGCTCGCCAACTTCGAGGTCGTCCTCAACAAGACGATCGGTTCCGTCGACCGGGGTCGAGAGAAGCTCCTCGGCCGCGGCCCGGGCCTCGACCAGGACGGGTACGCCGACCCGGACGCCCCGGAGTACAGCTCCGACCCGGGGACCCTGATCCACCGGGCCGACGAGTACGTCGACGCCAAGCTCGGCGCCTTCGAGGCCGTGCTCAGCAAGACCCTGGAGGCCGTGGGGCGGGGCCGGCAGAAGCTGCACGGCCGGATCGCCTCCGACGCCCTGGGCGAGCACATGGCCGCGCAGGACGGCCTCGGCGGCGGCGGTGGGCACACCAGCGACGCCGACTACCTGGCCGGACTCGCGGAGCTGTCCGACCCGGAGCCGGTCCAGATCCCGGCGCAGCAGCAGCCCCAGCAGCAGCCCCACCCCGAGCCGTACGCGGCCTACCAGCAGGTCCAGCAGCAGCCCGACCCGTACGCCGCCTACCAGCAGCAGGTCCAGCAGCAGCCCGACCCCTACGCCGCCTACCAGCAGCCGCAGCAGGCCGACTCCTACGGCTACCAGCAGCAGGACCCGTACGCGTACCAGCAGCCCGTCCAGCAGCCCGGCCAGCCGCAGCAGCAGACCGCCGCGCTCGACGAGACCAGCTTCTTCGACACGAGCATGATCGATCTGGAGCAGCTGCGCCGGTACGAGCAGGGGCACTAAGGTCCCCTAGGCCCGGATTGGGCCCTGGGCGAAGCGTCCAGTATCCTGGCCCTTCGGTCGCGCGTATTCCGCGATCCTTGCTGCCCACGTTCCGGCAGCCTCCTCACGATGTGAAACGATCCGAAAGCAGGAAGAGCCCTGAGCACGCGCCTCGACCACCGCAACCCCCTCGTGTTCGACACACACGAGCTGGGGCGGCGTCCTGGTGCCCTCCAGCGGATCTCGCGTTCGATCGAGGCCCCCAGGGACCTGGGCGTCGAAGGAGTGATCGGAGTGCCCGAGGGCGCTCCGGTGGACATCGATCTCCGTCTTGAGTCGGTCATGGAAGGGGTGCTTGTCACAGGCACCGCCCGTGCATCGGCCGAGGGGGAGTGCGTAAGGTGTCTGGAGCCCGTCGAGCTCGAGCTCGACGTGGACTTCCAGGAGATGTTCTCGTACCCCGACTCCGACGACCGGGGCCGCTCCAGGGCGGCCGCGGACGACGAGGCCGAGGAAAGCGAGGACATGATCCCCCTCGAGGACGGCATGTTCGACCTCGAACCCGTGCTGCGTGATGCGGTGGTACTCGCACTGCCGATGCAGCCGGTGTGCCGGGATGACTGTGCAGGCCTGTGTTCCCAGTGTGGAACCAACCTGAACGAGAACCCGGACCACCACCATGACGTCGCCGACATTCGTTGGGCGGCGCTGCAGGGACTCGCCGGTTCGCTGGGAACCGATGAGAAGGACAACATGAGCGGCAAAGCCTCTGACGGGGACGTCCGAAGCGCCGCCGAGAAGCAGGAGAAGTAGCCGTGGCTGTTCCGAAGCGGAAGATGTCGCGCAGCAACACGCGCCACCGCCGGTCGCAGTGGAAGGCTGCGGTCCCCACCCTGGTTTCGTGTGAGCGTTGCCAGGAGCCGAAGCTGCAGCACATCGCGTGCCCGAGCTGCGGCACCTACAACAAGCGCCAGGTCCTCTCGGTCTGATTGGGCTGGTGAGAGGCGCAATGTCTGAGTCCCGCAAGACGGACGACAAGACGGACCATGCCTCGTCCCACACGCTTCTGGAAGGGCGGCTCGGCTACAAGCTCGAGTCCGCCCTTCTGGTGCGTGCGCTGACCCACCGTTCGTTCGCGTACGAGAACGGCGGTCTGCCCACCAACGAGCGGCTGGAGTTCCTCGGGGACTCCGTGCTCGGCCTGGTGGTCACGGACACGCTGTACCGCACCCACCCCGACCTGCCGGAAGGCCAGCTGGCCAAACTGCGGGCCGCGGTGGTCAACTCGCGTGCGCTGGCGGCCGTGGGGCGCGAACTCGAACTCGGCTCCTTCATCCGGCTCGGCCGGGGCGAAGAGGGCACGGGTGGCCGGGACAAGGCGTCCATCCTCGCCGACACCCTTGAAGCGGTGATCGGCGCGGTCTATCTCGACCAGGGCCTCGACGCGGCGTCCGAGCTGGTGCACCGGCTCTTCGACCCGCTGATCGAGAAGTCCTCGAACCTCGGTGCAGGCCTGGACTGGAAGACCAGTCTCCAGGAGCTCACCGCGGCCGAGGGCCTGGGCGTGCCGGAGTACCTCGTCTCAGAAGAGGGCCCCGACCACGAGAAGATCTTCACTGCTGCCGCCCGCGTCGGTGGTGTCTCGTACGGCACCGGCACCGGCCGCAGCAAGAAGGAAGCGGAACAGCAGGCGGCGGAGTCCGCGTGGCGCGCGATTCGCGCGGCCGCGGACGAACGCGCGGCGGCGGCGAAGGCCGCGGCCGAGGCGGGAACGGGAGAGGTCGCCGACCCCTCTCCGACCGTCCACCGGGCGTCGGCCTGACGGCCCGCACCCGTCGCTTCCCGGGAACCCCGCCCCAGGGCGGGGTTCCCGCATGTCCGGGTACCGGCCCCCGGTAGGGTTGAAGCGCCTGTCGACGACGTCCTGAGGAGTCCCGTGCCCGAGCTGCCCGAGGTCGAGGTCGTACGGCGAGGTCTGGAGCGCTGGATCGCCGGGCGGACCGTGACCGAGGTGGAGGTGCTCCACCCGAGGGCCGTGCGGCGCCACCTGGCGGGCGGCGCAGACTTCGCGGCCCGGCTGAAGGGGCAGCGGTTCGAGGTGGCGCGGCGGCGCGGCAAGTACCTGTGGCTGCCGCTGGCCGACACGGGGACCTCCGTCCTCGGCCACCTCGGTATGAGCGGGCAGCTACTCGTCCAGCCGGAGAAGGCCCTCGACGAGAAGCACCTGCGGATCCGGATCCGCTTCGACGACGCCGCCGGCACCGAGCTCCGCTTCGTCGACCAGCGCACCTTCGGCGGGCTCTCGCTCCACGACCAGACCCCCGACGGGCTGCCGGACGTCATCGGGCACATCGCCCGCGACCCGCTGGACCCCGAGTTCGACGACGCCGTCTTCCTGAGCGCGCTGCGCCTGCGCCGTACGACCGTCAAGCGGGCACTGCTCGACCAGTCGCTGATCAGCGGCGTCGGCAACATCTACGCCGACGAGGCGCTCTGGCGGTCCCGGCTTCACTACGACCGGCCGGCCGGGACGCTGACGCGACCGCGCGCGGCCGAGCTCCTCGGGCACGTCAGGGACGTGATGAACGAGGCGCTCGCCGTCGGCGGCACCAGCTTCGACAGCCTGTACGTGAACGTCAACGGCGAGTCCGGCTACTTCGACCGCTCCCTCGACGCCTACGGGCGGGAGGACGAGCCCTGCCGCCGCTGCGGTACGCCGATGCGGCGGCGGCCGTGGATGAACCGCTCCAGCTACTTCTGCCCGCGCTGCCAGCGCCCGCCGCGTGTGGCGCTGTAATGATGGCCGCGAGGCTCAAGCGGTGACCGGAGCCGCGCGCTGCGCGTCGTAACTCTGCCGCGCCGCCTCGATCTGGGGCATCCGCCCCTCCACCAGCTCGATCAGGCCGATCAGCCGCTCCGCGACCTCGCGGCCGAGCGGGGTGAGCCGGTAGTCGACCCGCGGCGGGTTGGTGGGCTGCGCCTCGCGATGGACGAGGCCGTCGCGCTCCAGGGCCTGCAGGGTCTGCGACAGCATCTTCTCGCTGACGCCGTCGATCCGTCGTCGCAGCTCGTTGAAGCGGAACGTCCCGTCGTGCAGCGCGCCCAGCGCCAGGCCGCCCCAGCGGCCCGTCACGTGTTCGAGCGTCCCGCGCGAGGGGCAGGCGCGCGCGAACACGTCGTAGGCGAGGTCGTCAGTCATACCGTCCATACCATCCACCGTACTCCCGCGCAGCGCTTACTTCCAGGGATGCGCTGTCGGTGAGTTAGTGTCCGCTGCCCTGCCCTGGCTGCGGCGGTACCAGCTCAGTAGCCGAAGTTCTGCGTCCACCAGGGGCCGCCGTCGCCGAAGTGGACGCCGACGCCCAGCGTGGTGAAGTCGCAGTTCAGGATGTTGGCGCGGTGGCCGTCGCTGTTCATCCAGGACTCCATCACGGCCGCCGCGTCCGCCTGGCCGCGCGCTATGTTCTCGCCGCCCAGACCCGAGACGCCCGCCTTCTCGGCGCGCTCCCACGGGGTGTTCCCGTCCGGGTCCGTGTGGTCGAAGAAGCCGCGGGCCGCCATGTCCGAGCTGTACGCCCCCGCCAGCGCGGCCAGCTGCGCGCTCGCGCTGACGGCGGAGCAGCCCACCTTGGCGCGCTCGGCGTTGACCAGGCGGACGACCTCGGCCTCGGCGGCCTCGGCCCGGTCGGCGGTGGAGGGGGCCGGGGTCTTCTCGACCGGGGCCTCGGTCGTCGGGTCCGGCTTCGGCGCGGGGGCCTTCGTGGAGGGTGCGACCGTGATCCTCGGCGTCGCGGGCACGGTCGGGGCGGGCTTGGTGGCCCTGGGGGCCTTGGGGGCGGCCGGCTTGGTCGGCGTCGGCGTGGGCGTCGCCTTCGGGGTCGGCTTCGTGGACGGGGTGGCCGACGGCTTGGCCGACGCCTTGCCGCGGTCCGTACCCGTGCTCGATCCCGTACGCGCGCCCGTGCCGTCGCCGGTGGGGGCGGACTCGCCCGTCGGGGTCTGGGTGGCCCCGCCCTGCGTCGTCAGCTCGGGGGCCTGCCTGGACTGGCTCGGCCGCTCGGTCGTGCCGGCGCTGCCGACCGTGAACGTGTCCCCGCCCGGTAGCAGGCCGGTGGCGACGGCGACGGCGCCCATCGCGACCGCGGCGGAGGCGCCGAGCAGGCCGGTGCGCACGGGCGCGCCGCGACGCCTGCGGCGGGCACCCCGGTGTCCGCGGTCCGTACCGGCCGCGTACTCTTCTGCGGCGGGTGCGGCTCCGGCGCGACGGTGGCGTCCCATCTGCTCTGCCTTCCTCTGCTGATGCTGCTGGGTGTGCTGGTTCGACCGGGCTTTGCTGGATCTTTGCTGATCTTTGCTGTCGGTTCCGTTCCGGACCGTCAGTCGAACAGTGCGCGCCCGAACGGGTGAGGCGTGTTCGGTCGGGACTGTAGCCCATGCGCGCCGGGGGTGAAGTGCTCATCGGGCAATCCGCCCGTTAGCGTGCAGTCATGAACGACGACGTACGGATGACCGCCTGGGTGCGCGGCCGGGTACAGGGAGTGGGCTTCCGCTGGTTCACCAGGGCAAACGCCTTGGAGATCGGCGGCCTGGTGGGCTTCGCCCTGAACCTCGACGACGGCCGTGTGCAGGTCGTGGCCGAAGGGGCGCGTGAGAATTGCCACCGCCTCCTCGCCTGGCTCCACTCCGCCGACACACCCGGGCGTGTGGACGGCGTCACTGAGATCTGGGCCACCCCGCGCGGCGGCTACGACGGCTTCGCCATCCGCTGAGGGTCTCCGGGCGGTGACCCCGTTCGGTGACCCAGAGGGGCGCGGGGCGGACAGGCGGTAACAGGCGTATGACGAGCAAAGCCCCTGGTGGTTGCCAAGAAGCGTCCGCCGTGGAAGGCTGCCCGGTAAGGATGATCGCGACGCCCTGAGGCACCGAGTCTGCGAGCCCCCGCCGCCCCCCGGGCGGCCCGGGACTCCTCGGTCGCCCCTTCGAACGGGGCGTGATCGTGTTGACCGTCAAACTTTTTGGTGAGACTCTGGAAGCCCCGCGCACCTTAGCTGTTTGGCAGTGGAAACCGGCACCACAGAGCAGTACTGCCGAGCACCGCGGGTGCGAATCCCTCACGACCCAACCGCTTCGGTCGGTCACTCATTGTGGAGGACCATCCATCATGGCAAAGGCGCTTCTCGGTTACGTCGGCGGCTCCGACCCGCGACTCCTCGCCGAGATGCGACGGCTTCAGCAGCGCGTCCAGGACCTCGAATCCGAGCTGGTACGGATCCAGTCCGAGAACGACTCGCTTGCCGCGGCCGCCGCTCATCACCAGGGAGAGTCGCTGCTGAACAGCATCGACCTCGACGTACCCCAGGCGGAGCCTGCGCTCACCTGACAACCCAGCCCCGCGGGGCCAGGTGGGAAACACTCACGCCGGCACAGCCGACCGGTACATCCGGTCCGGTACAGCCGACTGGTACATCCACGTCGGCGGAGCCGACCGCACCATCAGACCGGCAGAGCCGACCGGTAGATCAGGACGGCCAAGCCGGGCATGCAAGGGACGCTTCGGCGTCCCTTCTTTGTTTTACCCGTCGTTACCCCCACGTCCCACCCCTCTCCACCGAGGATCTGCCCTGCGCCTTCGCAGGTGAAACGCACGGGCCCCGGTAGAGTCCCCGGGGTGCACCTCAAGGCCCTGACCCTCCGCGGATTCAAGTCGTTCGCCTCGGCCACCACCCTGCGGTTCGAGCCAGGAATCACCTGTGTCGTGGGCCCCAACGGATCGGGCAAGTCCAACGTCGTGGACGCCCTCTCCTGGGTCATGGGCGAGCAGGGTGCCAAGTCGCTGCGCGGCGGCAAGATGGAGGACGTCATCTTCGCCGGCACCACCGGGCGCCCGCCGCTCGGCCGCGCCGAGGTCTCCCTCACGATCGACAACTCAGACGGCGCGCTGCCCATCGACTACGCCGAGGTCACCCTCACCCGGATCATGTTCCGCGGCGGCAGCAGCGAGTACCAGATCAACGGCGACACCTGCCGGCTGCTCGACTTCCAGGACCTGCTCTCCGACTCCGGCATCGGACGCGAGATGCACGTCATCGTCGGACAGGGACAGCTCGACTCCGTGCTGCACGCCGACCCGATGGGCCGCCGCGCCTTCATCGAGGAGGCCGCCGGCGTCCTCAAGCACCGCAAGCGCAAGGAGAAGGCGCTGCGGAAGCTCGACGCGATGCAGGCCAACCTCGCGCGCGTGCAGGACCTCACCGACGAACTCCGCCGCCAGCTCAAGCCCCTCGGCCGGCAGGCCGCCGTCGCCCGCCGCGCCGTCGTCATCCAGTCCGACCTGCGCGACGCACGGCTCCGCCTCCTCGCCGACGACCTCGTCCACCTCCAGCAGGCCCTCAACGCCGAGGTCGCCGACGAAGCGGCCCTCCTCGCCCGCAAGGAGGCCACCGAGACCGAGCTGCGTGCCGCCCTTGCCCGCGAGGCGGAGCTTGAGGCGGAGGCCCGCGCCCTCGTGCCCCGCCTGGAGCGCGCCCAGGAGAACTGGTACGGCCTCTCCCAGCTCGCCGAACGCGTCCGCGGCACCGTCTCCCTCGCCGACGCGCGCGTGAAGAGCGCCACCGCCGCGCCCACCGAGGAGCGCCGCGGCCGCGACCCGGAGGACCTGGAGCGGGAGGCGGCCCGGGTCCGCGAGCAGGAGGCGGAGCTCGAAGCCGCTCTGGAAGCGGCCGAGCGGGCCCTCGACGACACCGTCGCCCGCCGCGCCGAGCTTGAACAGGCGCTCGCCGCCGAGGAACGCCGCCTCAAGGACCTCGCTCGCGCCCTCGCCGACCGGCGCGAAGGTCTCGCCCGCCTCCACGGCCAGGTCAACGCGGCCCGCTCGCGCGCCGCCTCCGCCCAGGCCGAGATCGAACGGCTCGCCACCGCCCGTGACGAGGCGGGGGAGCGGGCGGTCACCGCCCAGGAGGAGTACGAACAGCTCCGGGCGGAGGTCGAAGGACTCGACGCGGCGGACACCGCACAGGCGGAGCGCCACGAGGCCGCCCGTCGCGAACTGGCCGACGCCGAGGCCGCGCTGAGCGCCGCCCGCGAGGCCGCCGGCGCCGCCGAACGCAGCCGCGCCGCGACCCGCGCACGACACGACACCCTCGCCCTCGGGCTGCGCCGCAAGGACGGCACGGGCGCCCTGCTCAGCGCCGGGCTCAGCGGAATCCTCGGCCCGGCGGCGGAACTCCTCACCGTCACCCCGGGGTACGAGATCCCCGTCGCCGCCGCCCTCGGAGCCGCCGCCGACGCGGTCGCGGCCACCGGGCCCTCCGCCGCCGTCGAAGCCCTCAGGCTGCTGCGCAAGCAGGACGCGGGCCGTGCCTCTCTGCTCCTGACCGGAGCCCCGGAACCGGAACCCCGCCCGGCGGCCGAAGGACACCCGTACGCCGCCGACCTCGTGCGAGGCCCCGCCGAACTCATGGGCGCCGTCAGCCGGTTGCTCGCCGGAGTCGTGGTCGTCGGAGACCTGGACGAGGCCGCCGAGCTGGTCAGGGCCCGGCCCGCGCTGACCGCCGTCACCGCGGAGGGCGACCTGCTCGGGGCCCACTTCGCGCGCGGCGGCTCCGCGGGGGCCCCGAGCCTCCTCGAAGTCCAGGCCTCGGTGGCCGAGGCCGCCGCCGAGCTCGACGAACTGGCCGTACGGTGCCAGGAGTCGGCGACGGCCCAGCGCGAGGCCGACGAGCGCCGCCGTACCGCCGCCGCACTCGTCGAGGAACTCGACACCCTTCGCCGTACCGCCGAGCGCGAGAAGTCGGCCGTGGCCAACGAACTCGGGCGGCTCGCAGGGCAGGCCAGGGCGGCGGCGGGGGAGGCCGAGCGGACCGCCGCGGCGGCCGCACGCGCCCAGGAGGCCCTGGAGAAGGCGACCGCCGAGGCGGAGGAGCTGGCCGAACGGCTCCTCGTGGCCGAGGAGGCCTCCGCTTCCGGGGACGGCGGGGACGAGGAGCCCGACACCGCGGCCCGCGACCGGCTCGCGCTCGACGGCTCCCACGCGCGCCAGACCGAGATGGAGGCACGGCTCCAGGTCCGTACCCACGAGGAGCGGGTCAAGGCGCTCGCAGGACGGGCCGACTCGCTCGACCGGGCGGCCCGCGCCGAACGGGAGGCACGCGCGCGTGCCGAGCAGCGGCGGGCCCGGCTGCGCCACGAGGAACGGGTCGCGGGCGCGGTCGCCGCCGGCGCCCGGAGCCTCCTGGCCCACGCCGAGGTGTCACTGGTCCGCGCCGAGCGGGAGCGGGTGGCGGCCCAGGCGGCCCGCGCCGACCGCGAGGAGGGTCTGACGGCCGCCCGGGCCCGGGGCCGGGACCTCAAGGCCGAACTCGACAAGCTGACCGACTCCGTCCACCGGGGCGAGGTCCTCGGCGCCGAGAAGCGGCTGCGGATCGAGCAGCTGGAGGCGAAGGCCCTGGACGAGTTCGGGGTGGAGACGGTCGCCCTGGTCGCCGAGTACGGCCCTGACCAGCCCGTGCCGCCGTCGCCGACCGTCGAGGGGGCCGGCGAGGGGCCGGAGGAGGGTGACGGCGCGGCTGCCGGGCCGCGCCCCTTCATCCGTTCGGAGCAGGAGAAGCGGCTCAGGGCCGCCGAGAGGGCGTACCACCAGCTCGGCAAGGTCAACCCGCTGGCCCTGGAGGAGTTCGCGGCCCTGGAGGAACGGCACCGCTTCCTCTCCGAGCAGCTGGAGGACCTGAAGAAGACCCGGACCGACCTGCTTCAGGTCGTGAAGGAGGTGGACCTGCGGGTCGAGCAGGTCTTCACCGAGGCGTACCGGGACACGGCCCGTGAGTTCGAGGGAGTCTTCTCGCGGCTCTTCCCGGGCGGCGAGGGCCGGCTGATCCTCACCGACCCCGAGAACATGCTCACCACGGGTGTCGAGGTGGAGGCCCGCCCGCCGGGCAAGAAGGTCAAGCGGCTGTCGCTGCTCTCGGGCGGTGAGCGTTCACTCACCGCGGTGGCGCTGCTCGTGTCGATCTTCAAGGCGCGGCCGAGCCCGTTCTACGTGATGGACGAGGTCGAGGCGGCGCTCGACGACACCAACCTCCAGCGGCTGATCCGGATCATGCGGGAGCTCCAGGAGTCCTCGCAGCTGATCGTGATCACGCACCAGAAGCGGACGATGGAGGTCGCGGACGCGCTCTACGGCGTTTCCATGCAGGGCGACGGGGTATCCAAGGTCATCAGTCAGCGGCTGCGCTAGCGGTTCGTTCAAGTGTTGAAGTCATGAGGGTGTGTCGTGCTCTTAAAGTCACACGACATCGCCTATTGACTTCGAAACTTGAAGGCATAGTCTCTGCAACGTTGCTTTTACCTTCACGTGGTGGGCGGCGTGAAGTTGTGCGCCACTGGAAGGGCTTTCCCCCCACCGAGGAGTCCATGTGACCAACACCGCGCAGGCGCCCACGCCGCCGCCTTCAGAAGGCCGAGCCGCCCACCCGGACCACCTCGGCCACGTCATCTTCATCACGGCCTCGGCCGCGATGGGCGGCTTCCTCTTCGGCTACGACAGCTCCGTCATCAACGGCGCCGTCGAGGCGATCCGGCACCGCTACGACATCGGCTCGGGCACCCTCGCCCAGGTCATCGCCGTCGCCCTGATCGGCTGCGCCATCGGCGCCGCGACCGCCGGCCGGATCGCCGACCGCATCGGCCGCATCCGCTGCATGCAGATCTCCGCCGTGCTCTTCGCCGTCAGCGCCGTGGGCTCCGCCCTCCCCTTCGCGCTCTGGGACCTGGCCCTCTGGCGGATCGTCGGCGGCTTCGCCATCGGCATGGCCTCCGTGATCGGCCCCGCCTACATCGCCGAGGTCGCCCCCGCCGCGTACCGCGGCCGCCTCGGCTCCTTCCAGCAGGCCGCGATCGTCATCGGCATCGCCATCTCCCAGCTGGTGAACTACGGCATCCTCCAGCTCGCCGACGGCGACCAGCGCGGTGAGATCGGCGGCCTGGAAGCCTGGCAGTGGATGCTCGGCGTGATGGTCGTGCCCGCCGTCCTGTACGGCATGCTCTCCTTCGCCATCCCCGAGTCCCCGCGCTTCCTCATCTCCGTCGGCAAGACCGACCGGGCCAAGGAGGTGCTCGCCGAGGTCGAGGGCCACGGCGTCGACCTCGACCGCCGCGTCGCCGAGATCGACCGGGCCATGCGCAGCGAGCACAAGTCGACGTTCAAGGACCTGCTCGCCGCCGGCGGCCGCTTCAAGCTGCTGCCCATCGTCTGGGTCGGCATCGGACTCTCCGTCTTCCAGCAGCTCGTCGGCATCAACGTCGCCTTCTACTACTCCGCGACGCTCTGGCAGTCCGTCGGCATCGACCCGTCGAGCTCGTTCTTCTACTCGTTCACCACGTCGATCATCAACATCATCGGCACCGTCATCGCGATGGTCCTGGTCGACCGGGTCGGCCGCAAGCCGCTCGCCCTCGTCGGCTCCATCGGCATGGCGGTCGCCCTCGCCTTCGAGGCCTGGGCCTTCTCCGCCGACCTCGTCGACGGCAAGCTCCCCGAGACCCAGGGCGTCGTGGCGCTCGTCGCCGCCCATGTCTTCGTGCTCTTCTTCGCCCTCTCGTGGGGCGTGGTGGTCTGGGTCTTCCTCGGCGAGATGTTCCCCAACCGGATCCGCGCCGCCGCCCTCGGCGTCGCCGCCTCCGCCCAGTGGATCGCCAACTGGGCCATCACCGCCAGCTTCCCGTCCCTCGCGGACTGGAACCTCTCCGGCACGTACGTCATCTACACGGTCTTCGCCGTGCTCTCGATTCCCTTCGTGCTCAAGTACGTCAAGGAGACCAAGGGCAAGGCGTTGGAGGAGATGGGCTGAACCCCGCTGCCCCGCTCCTCTTGCACGGAAACTGCCCCGGCCCGAGGCTCACGCCTTGAGCCGGGGCAGTACGCCGTCGGCCCAGATCCTCACGCCGTCAGCCGGGGCAGTACGCCGTCGCAGAAGAGCCGCAGGCTCCGCCAGCCCTCCTCGACCGGCATTCCGCCGCACAGCGGATGCAGCACCAGGCTCTCCAGACCGAGCGTCAGGCACTCCTCGGGCGTGACGACCCGGTACACCCCCTCCGCCCGCAGCTCCGCCACCGTCGTCGCGGCCGACCGCACCGCCGAGCGGATGTCCTTCGACTGCCAGGAGGCGTACGTCCTGGCCTCGTGCAGGAAGTGCTCCCCGTACGCGGCCCAGGTCCGGTCCGGGTCCTCCGACAGATGCAGCAGCGGGGTCTCCTCGGCCGGCATCATCGTCCACCCCTCCGTGCCGTACTCGGCGCACCGCTCCCGGTAGTACGCCTCGAGCTCCGGCAGGTGCGCGCTCGGGAAGAACGGCAGCCCCAGCCGGGCCGCCCGCCGCGCCGCCGCCCGCGACGAACCGCCGACCAGGAGCAGCGGATGCGGCTGGGTGCAGGGCCGCGGGGTGACCCGTACCGTACGCCCCTGATACGTGAACGGCTCCCCGGTCCACGCCGTGAGCAGGGTCTCCAGGAGCAGGTCCTGGAGCTTGCCGCGCCGGCCCCAGTCGACCCCGCGCTCCTCGTACTCCTCCGGCCGGTAGCCGATGCCGGCGACCGTCACCAGACGGCCCCGGCTCAGCAGGTCCAGGACCGCGATGTCCTCGGCGAGCCGCAGCGGGTCGTGCAGCGGCCCGATGATCGCCGAGACGGTGACCGCGATCCTCTCCGTGGCGCCGAAGACCGCGCCCGCGAAGGCGAAGGGGGAGGGCAGCCAGTTGTTCTCGACCCCGTGGTGCTCCTCGGTCTGGACCGTGTCGACCCCGTGGGTGTCGGCGTACGCGGCCATGGCGAGGGCGGCCCGGTAGCGCTCCGAGAGGGACTCCGGGGTGGCGCGGGGATCGACGAGGTTGAACCGTACGACTGTGAAGGGCATGGAAAGTCCCCCTCCGCGGGTGGGATGCCGGCGAAGGGGGACGGTATCTGACGCAGCGTCAGATGGAAACGGTCTCGCGCACCCCGGCGTCCTCGGCCGGAGCCTTCTCGGGCGTCCGCGGCAGTACGGCGTACAGCGCGCCGGCCACCACGATCGTCACCGCCCAGCCCAGACCGTTCCCGCCGATCCAGGAGGAGGCGAGCGGACCGGCGAACCAGTCGACCTTCGTGAACAGCAGGCCCACCAGCAGGGCAACGGCCCACGCCGTCATCGCCTGCCAGGCGAAACCGCCCCGGTACCAGTAGGCGCTGGTCCGCGTGGTGTCCATGAGCGCCACCGCGTCGTACGAGCGGCGCCGCAGCATGTCCACGCCGAAGACGCCGATCCACGCCGAGAACGCCACCGCGAGCAGCGTCAGGAACGAGATGAACGAGCCGATGAAGCTGGTCGCCACCACCATCAGCAGGAAACCGAAGACGAGGCTGATCACCGCGTTCACACTGACCGCCGCCGCCCGCGACACCTTGATGCCGAGCGTCTGCGCGGTGAACCCGGCCGAGTACATCGACATCGAGTTGATCAGCAGCATCCCAAGGAGGGCGATCACCAGGTACGGCACGGAGATCCACATCGGGAGCAGCTCACCGATGAAGGAGACCGGGTCCTGCGCCGAGGCCAGATCCGGCGTCGACACCGCCATCACCGCGCCCATCAGCACCATCGGAAGGACGACGATCCCGGCGCCGCCGACCGTCGAACCGACCATCGCCTTCGAGGAGGCCGTACGCGGCAGATAGCGGGTGAAGTCGGGGCCCGACGGGACCCAGCTGATGCCGCCGGCCGCGATCGTGCCGATGCCCGCGATCATCATCGCCGTCGAACCGGCCGGCTTGTCGAAGACCGCCGACCAGTCCGTGTTCGCCACCAGATAGACCAGGACGAGCACCGAGAAGGCGCCGAAGAGGTACGTGGACCACTTGCTGCACACCCGCAGCGCGTTGATGCCGAGCCCCGAGACCAGGAAGGTGCAGGTGACGAAGAGCAGCAGCGTCACCACGATGAGAAGCGTGTTCGACTTCACGCCGAAGAGCAGGTCGAGCACGGTGAGCACCGCGTAGGCGCCCGTCACCGCGTTGATGGTCTCCCAGCCCCAGCGGGCCACCCAGATCAGCGCCCCCGGGAAGAGGTTTCCGCGCTGGCCGAACACGGCCCGCGACAGCGCCATGCCCGGCGCCCCGCCCCGCTTCCCCGCGATCGAGATCAGGCCGACGATCCCGTACGAGAGGACCGGCGCGGCCACCGCGACGGCCAGGACCTGCCAGAAGTTCAGGCCGTTGAAGACGATCAGGCCGGCGCCCATCGTGAGCAACAGCACACTGATGTTGGCGGCGACCCAGGTCGGGAAGAGCTCGCGGACCCGGCCGGTCCGCTCGGCGTCGGGGACGGGTTCGAGACCGCGGGTCTCCATGGCGCCGTCGTGCGTCGCGCCTGCGGCTTCGGAGGCGTCGTGGGGCATGGGGTACTCCGTACACAAGTGGGGGGACCCACCCAGCGTACGTGCTCCGCTCCCGGGCGCTTCGTGGCCGATACTGGTGGGGTTATGGGAATCGAAATCCTCATCCTTGCCGTCGTCATCGCCGTCGTCGCGCTCGGTGTGACCAGCGGGCTCGTGATCAGCGGCCGCAAGAAGAAGCAGCTGCCGCCGGCCGAGCCGCCGTCCACCGCGCCGACCATCACCGCTCCGCCCGCCGAACCTCACGTCGGCGACGAGGCGGAGACCCCCCGGGAGGAACCACGCCGCACGGTCGAGGAGGTCCCGCTCCCCGCCGAGGAGGCCGTCGAGACGCCGGCCGCCGTCGAGGACCCCGTCGTCGCCGAGCCCCCGGCCCACGAGATCGAGGTCCCGGAGCCCACCGCCGGCCGTCTCGTCCGGCTCCGGGCCCGGCTCGCCCGCTCCCAGAACTCGCTCGGCAAGGGGCTGCTCACGCTCCTGTCCCGCGAGCACCTCGACGAGGACACCTGGGAGGAGATCGAGGACACCCTCCTCACCGCCGACGTCGGCGTCGCCCCCACCCAGGAGCTCGTCGAGCGGCTGCGCGAGCGGGTCAGGGTGCTCGGCACCCGCACCCCGGAGGAGCTGCGCGGGCTGCTCCGCGAGGAGCTCGTCACCCTCCTCGGCCCCGACCTCGACCGCCAGGTGCACACCGAGAGCCCCTCCGACGTCCCGGGCGTGGTCATGGTCGTCGGCGTCAACGGCACTGGCAAGACCACCACCACCGGCAAGCTGGCCCGCGTCCTCGTCGCCGACGGCAAGTCCGTCGTCCTCGGCGCCGCCGACACCTTCCGCGCCGCCGCCGCCGACCAGCTCCAGACCTGGGGCGAGCGCGTCGGCGCCCGGACCATCCGCGGCCCGGAGGGCGGCGACCCGGCGTCGATCGCCTTCGACGCCGTCAAGGAGGGCATCGCGGAGGGCGCCGACGTCGTCCTCATCGACACCGCGGGCCGCCTCCACACCAAGACCGGTCTCATGGACGAGCTCGGCAAGGTCAAGCGGGTCGTCGAGAAGCACGGCCCGCTCGACGAGATCCTCCTCGTCCTCGACGCCACCACCGGCCAGAACGGTCTGATCCAGGCCCGTGTCTTCGCCGAGGTCGTCGACATCACCGGCATCGTGCTCACCAAGCTCGACGGCACCGCCAAGGGCGGCATCGTCATCGCGGTCCAGCGCGAGCTGGGCGTCCCGGTCAAGCTGATCGGCCTGGGCGAGGGCCCGGACGACCTGGCCCCCTTCGAGCCGGGCGCCTTCGTCGACGCACTGATCGGCGACTGAACCCCGGTCCACGCGCACGCGTGAGGGCCCCCGCCGTATACCGGCGGGGGCCCTCGGCGTATGCCTCAGAAGTGCGTGCGGTGTGCCTCAGAAATGGGTGCGGTGGCAGATGTACGCCAGAGTGCCCAGCAGCAGCCGGGCCTGCGGGGGCGCGCCCGCCGTGTCGAGCGTCGGGGGCCGCAGCCAGCGCACCGGACCGAGCCCGCCCAGGTCCGACGGGGGAGCGGTGATGTGGCTCCCGGGCCCCAGGCAGTGCAGGTCAAGATCGGCGTCGTCCCAGCCCATCCGGTACAGCAGCTGCGGCAGCTCCGCCGCGGCGCCCGGCGCCACGAAGAACCGCGCCCGCCCGGTCGGCGTCGCGCACACCGGGCCCAGCGGCAGCCCCATGCGCTCGAGCCGTACGAGCGCCCGCCGACCCGCCGCCTCCGCGACCTCGATCACGTCGAAGGCCTTGCCCACCGGCAGCATCAGGGCCGCGCCCGGGTACTCCGACCATGCCTTGGCCGCGTCGTCGAGACCGGCTCCCGCGGGGACCGGCTCCGCGAAGGAGAGGGGGTGAGCGCCCGGGGCCGTGCACGCCGGATCCCCGCAGGAGCACTGGCCGGAGGCGGCCCGCGCGCCGGGGACCACGTCCCAGCCCCACAGTCCCGTGTACTCGGCCACCGCTGTGCACTCCGTGGTGCGTACGCGGCGGCGTGCGCCGGACCGCATCTCACGAATGCCGCCGATCGTGAAACCCATGTCCCCTCCAACGGGTCGAGCGCGCCGGTGGTTACGACCCGGAGCGCCGTCGTCACCTCTCGTCACGGTCCGTCGCCACCGATTGGCGCGCGGTCGCTCGTGGGGTGGTGCGGGCCGGTGCGCGCGCCTCTCCGCGCATCCGTGCGCCGACTCCGGTTCGTCGCATGTCAAGTGAATCGCGTTCCACGGGCGGCGAGTTCATTCGAAGGGGTGGCGAATGGTGGCGTTTCTTGAAACGCCCTCGTGGAGCGGTGATCGTAGGATTACTTTCGGTACTCGAAACCTGGGACCGCATGCGCACGCGGGTATGCCGGAGGCAACCAGGTTTCCAGTTCGAAGGAGTGCGAACGCCGGACGGGTGCCGCAAGAGGCGGCATTCTGATAGGGGTTCGCAGGACAGACAATCAGGTGGATGGGGGCGTTCCAGTGGGCGGCAACGGCGCAGACGGTACGACTGCCGGCAAGCGCCCGAACGAGCAGCTGGGCTCGTGGTTCGTGCGCAGCGGCTGGTCGAAGGGCGAACTGGCGCGGCAGGTGAACCGCAGGGCGCGCCAGATGGGCGCGCACCACATCTCCACCGACACCTCGCGGGTGCGCCGCTGGCTCGACGGCGAGCAGCCGCGCGAGCCCATCCCGCGCATCCTCTCCGAGCTGTTCTCCGAGCGCTTCGGCTCCGTCGTCGCCGTCGAGGACCTCGGCCTGCGCGCCGCGCACCAGTCGCCCTCCGTGTCGGGCGTCGACCTGCCCTGGGCCGGGCCGCAGACCGTCGCCCTGCTCAGCGAGTTCTCCCGCAGCGACCTCATGCTCGCCCGCCGGGGCTTCCTCGGCTCCTCCCTGTCGCTCGCCGCGGGCCCCGCCCTCATCGAACCGATGCAGCGCTGGCTCGTCCCCACCCCCGTCGGCGACAACCAGCGGCCCGACACCGCCGCCGACGCCCGCCGCCCCAACCGGCTCTCCGAGATCGAACTCGACCTCCTGGAGTCCACCACCGCCATGTTCCGCAAGTGGGACGCCCAGTGCGGCGGCGGACTGCGCCGCAAGGCCGTCGTCGGCCAACTCCACGAGGTCACCGACCTCCTCCAGGAGCACCAGCCGGCCGCCACCGCCAAGCGCCTCTTCACCTGCGCCGCCGAACTCGCCGAACTCGCCGGCTGGATGAGCTACGACGTGGGCCTCCAGCCCACCGCGCAGAAGTACTTCGTGCTCGCCCTGCACGCCGCCAAGGAAGCCGGCGACAAGCCCCTCGGCTCGTACATCCTGTCCTCGATGAGCCGCCAGATGATCCACCTCGGCCGGCCCGACGACGCCCTCGAACTCATCCACCTCGCCCAGTACGGCAGTCGAGACTGCGCCACCGCGCGCACCCAGGCCATGCTGTATGCGATGGAGGCCCGCGCCTACGCCAACATGGGCCAGCCCTCCAAGTGCAAGCGGGCCGTCCGGATGGCCGAGGACACCTTCGCGGACGTCGGCCTCGACGGCGAGCCCGAGCCCGACTGGATCGGCTTCTTCTCCGAGGCCGAGCTCAACGGCGAGAACTCCCACTCCTACCGCGACCTCGCCTACGTCGCCGGGCGCTCCCCGACGTACGCCTCGCTCGCCGAGCCCGTCATGGAGCGGGCCGTCGAGCTCTTCGAGAAGGACCCCGACCACCAGCGGTCGTACGCGCTCAACCTCATCGGCATGGCCACCGTGCACCTCCTCAAGCGGGAGCCCGAGCAGTCCGTCGTCCTGGCGGAGAAGGCCCTCGGGGTCGCCCGCAGCATCCGCTCCGAGCGGGTCAACACCCGGCTCCGCAAGACCGTCGACCACGCCGCCCGCAACTACAGCGACGTCGCCGAGGTCGTCCAGCTCACCGACCGGCTCACCCAGCTGCTGCCCGAGGCCGCCGAAGCGGTCTGACCCCCCGGCCCGGCTGCCCGGGCCCGCAGAGACCCCGGCCGCGCCGGACGTCCCGTACTGCCCGACTCGGCTCCCCCGCCGCCAGGTCACACGGACGCCGACGCGGCCGGTTCTGCCTGTCGCCCGGAGCGTACGGGCGTCACCTCGCCGTGATCCGGCCGTTCACGGTCACGTAACACGCCCCACCCCTTCGTCACCGCTCCGAAACATCGAGCGGCATCGGCGGAAACCGCGCTGCGCGAATCTCTGGCCCATAACCGGCCACCCTCACGGCCGGCCGCTCTCTCCGGCCCCGCCCCGCACGGCCGTACCGACGACGAGGAGACGCCGATGGCACCAGCCATCACGACCCTGGCAGCAGACGCCCCCGAGCTGTCCGCCGCCAACACCGGGTTCATGCTCATCTGCTCCGCCCTGGTCATGCTGATGACCCCGGCACTCGCCTTCTTCTACGGAGGCATGGTCCGCGTCAAATCCACCCTCAACATGCTGATGATGAGCTTCATCAGCCTGGGGATCGTCACGATCCTGTGGGTGCTCTTCGGCTTCAGCATGGCCTTCGGCACCGACATCGGCTCGATCGTCGGCTGGTCCTCCGAGTACGTCGGCCTCAGCGGCATCGGCGTCACCGAACTGTGGGACGGCTACACCATCCCGGTGTACGTCTTCGCCGTCTTCCAGCTGATGTTCGCCATCCTCACCCCGGCCCTGATCAGCGGCGCCCTCGCCGACCGCGTCAAGTTCACCGCCTGGGCCCTCTTCATCACCCTCTGGGTCACCGTCGTCTACTTCCCCGTCGCCCACTGGGTCTGGGGCGCGGGCGGCTGGCTCTTCGAGATGGGTGTCATCGACTTCGCCGGCGGTACGGCGGTCCACATCAACGCCGGCGCCGCCGCCCTCGGCGTGATCCTCGTCATCGGCAAGCGCGTCGGCTTCAAGAAGGACCCGATGCGCCCGCACAGCCTCCCGCTGGTGATGCTGGGCGCCGGACTCCTCTGGTTCGGCTGGTTCGGCTTCAACGCCGGCTCCTGGCTCGGCAACGACGACGGCGTCGGCGCCGTGATGTTCGTCAACACCCAGGTCGCCACCGCCGCCGCCATGCTCGCCTGGCTCGCGTACGAGAAGGTCCGCCACGGCTCCTTCACCACCCTCGGCGCCGCCTCCGGCGCGGTCGCCGGCCTCGTCGCCATCACCCCGGCCGGCGGCTCCGTCAGCCCGCTCGGCGCGATCGCCGTCGGCGCCATCGCCGGCGTCGTCTGCGCCATGGCCGTCGGCCTCAAGTACAAGTTCGGCTACGACGACTCCCTCGACGTCATCGGCGTCCACCTCGTCGGCGGTGTCATCGGCTCCCTCCTCGTCGGCTTCTTCGCCACCGGCGGCGTCCAGTCCGACGCCAAGGGCCTCTTCTACGGCGGCGGCCTCGACCAGCTCGGCAAGCAGGCGATCGGTGTCTTCGCGGTCCTCGCCTACTCTCTGATCGCCTCCGCGGTCCTCGCCCTGATCATCGACAAGACGATGGGGATGCGGGTCAGCGAGGACGACGAGGTCTCCGGCATCGACCAGGTCGAGCACGCCGAGACCGCGTACGACTTCAGCGGAGCCGGCGGCGGCGCGTCCTCGCGCTCCACCGCCGCCCCCGCCCCGGTTGTCACGGAGAACAAGAAGGTGGACGCATGAAGCTCATCACCGCGGTCGTGAAGCCGCACCGGCTCGACGAGATCAAGGAGGCCCTCCAGGCGTTCGGCGTCCACGGCCTCACGGTCACCGAGGCCAGCGGCTACGGCCGCCAGCGCGGCCACACCGAGGTCTACCGGGGCGCCGAGTACACCGTCGACCTGGTCCCCAAGATCCGCATCGAGGTCCTCGTCGAGGACGAGGACGCCGAACAGCTCATCGACGTCGTCGTCAAGGCCGCCCGAACCGGCAAGATCGGTGACGGCAAGGTGTGGAGCGTGCCGGTCGAGACCGCCGTACGGGTCCGCACCGGCGAGCGCGGTCCGGACGCACTGTAAGCACACGAAGGAGCCGCCGGGTGACGAGCCTCGAAGTCAGCGAAGAGACCGAAGACGCGGGACCCGGCGGTTACGCGGCGGCCCGGCTGCTCCTCCTCCACGAGAAGGAGCGGTCCGGGCCGCCGCGCCGTACCGCCCTCGCCCGGCTCACCGACGACTGGCTGGCCGGACTCTTCTCCGCCGCCGCCCCGCCCCGGGGCGTCGCCCTCGTCGCCGTCGGCGGCTACGG
Source organism: Streptomyces sp. NPDC002773 (assembly GCF_040295605.1). Taxonomy (NCBI): domain Bacteria; kingdom Bacillati; phylum Actinomycetota; class Actinomycetes; order Kitasatosporales; family Streptomycetaceae; genus Streptomyces; species Streptomyces sp. NPDC002773. The sequence goes on along the minus strand of NZ_JBEOVO010000009.1, from coordinate 136,731 downwards.
CCGCGCCGAGCTCTCCCCGCGCAGCGACCTCGACCTCCTCCTGCTCCACGACGGCAGCGCCGACAAGGCCGCGGTCGCCGCCCTCGCCGACCGGATCTGGTACCCCGTCTGGGACCTCGGGCTCGCCCTCGACCACTCCGTCCGCACCCCCGCCGAAGCCCGCGCCACCGCGAGCGAGGACCTCAAGGTCCACCTCGGACTCCTCGACGCCCGGCCCCTCGCCGGAGACCACGGGCTCGTCGCCGCCCTGCGCACCACGATCCTCGCGGACTGGCGCAACCAGGCCCCCAAGCGCCTCCCCGAACTCGACGCGCTCTGCCGGGAACGCGCCGAACGCATGGGCGAGCTCCAGTTCCTCCTCGAACCCGACCTCAAGGAGGCCAGGGGCGGGCTCCGCGACGCCCAGGTCCTCCGCGCCGTCGCCGCCTCCTGGCTCGCCGACGCCCCCCGCGAAGGCCTCGACGCCGCCCGCCGCCGCCTCCTCGACGCCCGCGACGCCCTCCACCTCACCACCGGCCGCGCCACCGACCGGCTCGCCCTCCAGGAGCAGGACGCCGTCGCCGCCGAACTCGGCCTCCTCGACGCCGACACCCTGCTCCGCGAGGTGTACGAGGCCGCTCGGACCATCTCGTACGCCACCGACGTCACCTGGCGCGAGGTCAACCGCGTCCTCAAGGCCCGCTCCGCCCGGCCCCGGCTCCGGGCCCTCCTGACCGGCCGTACCGGCGTCGCGAAACCGCCCGTCGAACGCACCCCGCTCGCCGAAGGCGTCGTCGAGATGGACGGCGAGGTCGTCCTCGCCCGCACCGCCCGGCCCGAGCGCGACCCCGTGCTGCCCCTGCGGGCCGCCGCCGCGGCCGCCCAGTCCGCCCTGCCGATCTCCCTGCACGCCGTACGCCGCCTCGCGGCCACCGCCAAGCCCCTGCCCGTGCCCTGGCCCGCCGAGGCCCGCGAGGAACTCGTCACGCTGCTCGGCGCCGGCGAGGCCACCGTGCCCGTCTGGGAGGCCCTGGAGGCCGAAGGGCTCATCACCCAGCTGCTCCCCGACTGGGAACGCGTCCGCTGCCGGCCCCAGCGCAACCCCGTCCACACCTGGACCGTCGACCGCCACCTCGTCGAGACCGCCGTACGGGCCTCCTCGCTCACCCGCCGCGTCCGCCGCCCCGACCTCCTCCTCGTGGCCGCCCTCCTCCACGACATCGGCAAGGGCTGGCCCGGCGACCACTCCGTCGCCGGCGAGACCATCGCCCGCGACCTCGCCACCCGCATCGGCTTCGACCGCGCCGACACCGGCATCATCGCCACCGCCGTCCGCCACCACCTGCTCCTCGTCGAGACCGCCACCCGGCGCGACCTCGACGACCCCGCCACCGTCCGCTCCGTCGCCACCGCCGTCGGCACCCTCGGCACCCTGGAGCTGCTGCACGCCCTCACCGAGGCCGACGCGCTCGCCACCGGGCCCGCTGCCTGGTCGTCCTGGCGCGCCTCCCTCGTCGCCGACCTGGTCAAACGGGTCGCGGGCGTCCTCGCGGGCGAGACCCCGCCCGACCCCGAGGCCGCCGCCCCCAGCGCCGAACAGGAACGGCTCGCCATCGAGGCGCTGCGCACCGGCGAACCCGTCCTCGCGCTCCACACCAGCCGGACCGCCGAAGTGACCGCCGAAGAGACCGCCGAGGAACCCCTCGACCCCGAGGAGCCCGAGCCCATCGGCGTCGAACTCGTCATCGCCCTGCCCGACCAGCCCGGCGTCCTGCCCGCCGTCGCCGGCGTCCTCGCCCTCCACCGGCTGACCGTCCGCGCCGCCGACCTGCGGGCCATCGAACTTCCCACCGGACTCGGCGCCGGCTCCGTCCTCGTCCTCGACTGGCGCGTCGCCGCCGAGTACGGCTCGCTGCCCCAGGCCCACCGGCTCCGCGCCGACCTCGTCCGCGCCCTCGACGGCTCCCTCGACATCCCCGCCCGCCTCGCCGAACGCGAGGCCGCCTACCCGCGCCGCCGCGGCCTCACCGCCCCGCCGCCCCGCGTCACCGTCGCCGCGGCCGACTCCCGCCTCGCCACCGTCATCGAGGTCCGCGCCCAGGACGCCCCCGGCCTGCTCCACCGCATCGGCCGCGCCCTGGAGGGAGCGGCGGTCCGCGTCCGCAGCGCGCACGTGTCCACCCTGGGCGCGAACGCGGTCGACACCCTGTACGTGACCCGGCCCGACGGCACCCTCCTCCCCGACGAAGAGGCGATCGACCTGGCCCGGACCCTGGAGTCGGCGCTCCGCTGACCCCCCGCCCCGACCCGCCCCCGCGCGCCGGATCCGGCAGGCGGGGGCACACACTTCGAGCGGCCCGATACCCTGGAGGGCAATCCGACCGCCCCCGACACCTGAGGATCCGCGACCGCCGTGTTCGATACCCTCTCCGACCGCCTTGCAGCGACCTTCAAGAACCTCCGCGGCAAGGGCCGTCTGTCCGAGGCGGACATCGACGCCACCGCCCGCGAGATCCGTATCGCGCTGCTCGAAGCGGATGTCGCCCTGCCGGTCGTCCGGTCCTTCATCAAGCAGGTCAAGGAGCGCGCCACCGGCGTCGAGGTCTCCCAGGCCCTGAACCCGGCCCAGCAGGTCATCAAGATCGTCAACGAGGAGCTCGTCTCCATCCTCGGTGGCGAGACCCGGCGCCTGCGGTTCGCCAAGACCGCGCCGACCGTGATCATGCTCGCCGGTCTCCAGGGCGCCGGTAAGACCACCCTCGCCGGAAAGCTCGGCCTCTGGCTCAAGGGCCAGGGCCACTCCCCGCTGCTCGTCGCCTGCGACCTCCAGCGCCCCAACGCCGTCACCCAGCTCGGCGTCGTCGCCGACCGCGCGGGCGTCGCCTTCTACGGCCCGCAGCCGGGCAACGGCGTCGGTGACCCGGTCCAGGTCGCGAAGGACTCGATCGAGCACGCGCGGACCAAGATGTACGACGTCGTCATCGTCGACACCGCCGGCCGCCTCGGCATCGACCAGGAGCTGATGCAGCAGGCCGCGGACATCCGCGACGCCGTCAGCCCCGACGAGGTCCTCTTCGTCGTCGACGCCATGATCGGTCAGGACGCGGTCAACACCGCCGAGGCCTTCCGCGACGGCGTCGGCTTCGACGGCGTCGTGCTCTCCAAGCTCGACGGCGACGCCCGCGGTGGTGCCGCGCTCTCCATCGCGCACGTCACCGGCAAGCAGATCATGTTCGCCTCCAACGGCGAGAAGCTGGACGAGTTCGACGCGTTCCACCCGGACCGCATGGCGTCCCGCATCCTCGGCATGGGCGACATGCTCTCCCTCATCGAGAAGGCCCAGCAGACCTTCGACGAGGAAGAGGCCGCCAAGATGGCCTCGAAGCTCGCCTCGAAGAAGGGCCAGGAGTTCACGCTCGACGACTTCCTGGCGCAGATGGAGCAGGTCCGCAAGATGGGCTCCATCTCGAAGCTGCTCGGGATGCTCCCCGGCATGGGCCAGATGAAGGAGCAGATCGCCAACATCGACGAGAAGGACGTCGACCGTACGGCGGCCATCATCAAGTCGATGACCCCGGGTGAGCGGCACGACCCGACCATCATCAACGGCTCCCGCCGCGCCCGTATCGCCAAGGGCTCCGGCGTCGAGGTCAGCGCCGTCAAGGGCCTGGTCGAGCGGTTCTTCGAGGCCCGCAAGATGATGTCCCGGATGGCCCAGGGCGGCGGTCTCCCCGGCATGCCGGGGATGCCGGGCATGGGCGGCGGCCCCGGCCGGCAGAAGAAGCAGATCAAGCAGGCCAAGGGCAAGCGCAAGAGCGGCAACCCGATGAAGCGGAAGGCCGAGGAGCAGGCCGCGGCGGAGCGCCGCGAGCAGGCGCAGGCCGGCGGCGCGTTCGGCCTCCCGGCGGCGGGACAGACGCCGAAGGACTTCGAGCTCCCGGACGAGTTCAAGAAGTTCATGGGCTGACACCGGTCACGGCGTGAGCAGGGGCCCGGAGCGGTACGAAACCGCTTCGGGCCCCTTTTCACTCCTCCGCGCCGCCCGCGATGCCGGGTTCCTCCCGCTCTTCGATACTGGGGCCACTGCCGCCCCGAGGAGAGCCACGTGGCCAACCCCGATCCCCCGCGCGACCGGACCGATCAGCCCTGGCGCTCGGAAGGGGCTCCGCCGCCCCCGCCGCCGAAGCGGAAGATGCCGGGCGGCTGGGGAGGGCTCATCCTCGCCGCCCTGATCGTCTACCTGATCGCCAACCTCGTGCTGTCGTTCTTCAACCGGGGCGACGAGCCGACGATCTCGTACACCGAGTTCAGCAGGCAGGTGACCGCCGGCAACGTCACCAAGATCTACTCCAAGGGCGACGCCATCCAGGGCGAGCTGAAGAACAAGCAGCCTCTGCCCAACGGTGACAAGGGCGACTACAGCAAGTTCGTCACCCAGCGGCCCGCCTTCGCCGACGACGACCTGTGGGCGCAGCTGACCAAGCAGAACGTCACCGTCACGGCCGAGCCGGTCGTCCAGGAACGCAGCTTCCTCGCCAACCTCCTCATCTCGCTCGCGCCGATGCTGCTGCTCGTCGTGCTGTGGATCTTCATCGCCCGCCGGATGAGCTCCGGGATGGGCGGCGCCGGCGGCATGCTGGGCCGCAAGGCCCCGCCCAAACCCGTCGAGCTGGAGGCCGGGGCCAAGCGCACCACCTTCGACGACGTCGCCGGCATCGACGAGGTCGAGGGCGAACTCAACGACGTCGTCGACTTCCTCAAGAACCCCGACGCCTACCGCGCGATGGGCGCCAAGATGCCCCGCGGTGTACTCCTCGCGGGGCCGCCCGGCACCGGGAAGACGCTGCTCGCCCGCGCCGTCGCGGGGGAGGCCGGGGTGCCGTTCTTCTCGGCGTCGGCGTCCGGGTTCATCGAGATGATCGTGGGCGTCGGCGCCTCCCGGGTACGGGAACTGTTCGCAGAGGCCCGCAAGGTCGCCCCGGCGATCGTCTTCATCGACGAGATCGACACCATCGGCCGGGCCCGGGGCGGCGGCGCCGGCATGGGCGGGCACGACGAACGCGAACAGACCCTCAACCAGATCCTCACCGAGATGGACGGCTTCACCGGCTCCGAGGGGGTCATCGTCCTCGCCGCGACCAACCGCCCCGACGTCCTCGACCCCGCCCTCACCCGGCCCGGCCGCTTCGACCGGATCGTGCACGTCAACCCGCCCGACCGGGGCGGCCGCGAGGCCATCCTCCGGATCCACACCCGGGAGATCCCGCTCGCCAAGGACGTCGACCTGGAGCACGTCGCCCGCACGACCCCCGGCATGACCGGAGCCGAACTCGCCAACCTCGCCAACGAGGCCGCCCTCCTCGCGGTGAAGCGCGAGCAGAAGGCCGTCACCCGGTCCGACCTGTCCGACGCCCTGGAGAAGGTGCAGCTCGGCGCGGAACGGCCGCTCGTGATGCCCGCGGAGGAGCGGCGCAGGACCGCGTACCACGAGAGCGGACACGCCCTCCTCGGCATGCTCCAGCCCGGCGCCGACCCGGTCCGCAAGATCACCATCGTGCCGCGCGGCCGGGCCCTCGGCGTCACCCTCTCCACCCCCGACTCCGACAAGTACGCCTACACCGAGGACTACCTCCGCGGCCGGATCATCGGCGCGCTCGGCGGGATGGCCGCGGAACAGGTGGTGTTCGGCGTCGTCACCACCGGGGCCGAGAGCGACCTGGAGCAGGTCACCAACATCGCCCGCGGCATGGCGGGACGCTGGGGCATGAGCGAGCTCGTCGGCCGCCTCACCGCCATCCCGGGCGACGCCCAGCAGGCGTACGGCCTCGCGGCGGCCCCCGCGACCCTCGACACCGTCGACGCGGAGATGCGCCGCATCGTCGAGGAGTGCTACGAGAGCGCCGTACGCCAACTCCGCGCCCACCGCGACCAGCTGGACGCGCTGGCCGCCGCCCTCCTGGAGAACGAGACCCTGGAGGAGGCCGAGGCCTACCGCGCGGCGGGCATCGCGCGCGCGGGGCGGGAGGACTGATCCGGGGGTACGCCCCCAGGGACTGACCCGGGGGTACGCCCCAGGCCCCCGCCGAGTTCGCGCGCCACGGTCCGGTGGCGGGGGCACCCGCCGCGGGGGCCGGGCCACGCCCCCGGCCCCCGCGCGTCGGCTCCTACGGCACCCGGGCGATCACGTACCGGAAGACGTTCGGCATCCAGACCGTCCCGTCCGCCCGCACGTGCGGGGCGAGGGCCTCCTCGATCTCCTTCGCCACCTGCGAGGGATCCGTCGCCCGGACCGCCTGGTCGAACACGCCCGTCGACAGCAGGCCGCGTACCGCGCTGCCCTCGCTCGCGTACCCGAAGGGGCAGGCCACCCGCCCCGAGCCGGCCGGCCGCAGCCCCGCCGCCGCCACGAGGCCGTCCAGGTCCGCCCGGACAGCCGAGCTGCGGTCCGCGAGCCGGGCCGCGACCCGCAGCACCGGTTCCGTGGCGCACCGCTCCGGCGGCCCCCACCCGGCGAGCACGACGGCCGCGCCCGGTTGCGCCGAACGGGTGAGCGCCCTCAGTTCGGGAAGGAGCCCGTCGGCGGCGTGGAAGGCCGTGATGACGTCGTACGGGCCACCCTCGGGCTCCTCCGTGACCGTGACGTCCTCCGGCAGCCGCTCCCTCGCCAGCTCCACGCGCGCGTGGTCCCGGTCCGCGCCGGCCACCCGGGCGCCCCGCGCGGCCGCCATGAGGAGTGCCAGGCCGGAGCCGCAGCCGAGGCCGAGCACCCGGGAACCGGCGCCCACGTCGAGGCGCTCGTACACCGCCTCGTAGAGCGGGACGAGCATCCGTTCCTGGATCTCGGCCCAGTCACGCGCGGGGTGGTGCGGGACGAGCGTAGGTGTCATGGAAAAGTGCCCCAATCCGTGCTCGGACGACAGCCCCCCGTAGCCAGGGAACTGCGCATCCCGGGCCGCGTCCAGTGCTCGCACCGCACCGATTCACCCGGGGGAGGGGCGGTGCGCCGACTTGCGCGGCAACCCGGTAGTGTCCTCGCGATCCTCCCCGGCCCGTCCCGGCCCCCGAGGGGGCGCGCGCACCGCCGCCACACGCCGGGGCGTATGCGCTACTACGCACCAGCTTGACGCCCCCTGCGCGGCTTCTCCGCAGATCGGCGCACTGGCCCGCGTCAGGACGCATCAACGGCAACTGACGGGTACGTGCAAAATATTTGGGATGCCCCGGAATGGAACCCGGACGGGATCCGGCTCGTTGTACCCGACGTGAGCACGACACCACCTGTTCTCGCCGCAGAGCTGGCACAGGCGTGGGCCGACATTCAGCGGCACCACCCCGAGCTGCCCGATCTTGCCGCGCCCGAGTCCCTGATCGGAGAGTCCTCGTCCGCCTGCGGCGCCGAACTCTCCTTCGAACGGCTGCTCCACGAGGCAGTCCACGGCATCGCCGCCGCCCGAGGTGTCCGCGACACCTCCCGGGCCGGCCGCTACCACAACCGCAGATTCCTCGCGATCGCCGAGGAGATGGGCCTCGACCACTCCGAGGAGCCGCACGCGAGCAGCGGCTTCTCCCTGGTCACGCTCAACCCCGAGGCGAGGCGCCGCTACCGGCCCACCATCGAGCGGCTCCAGCGCGCCCTCAAGGCCCACACGGTCGCCACGGCGGCCGACACCAAGCGTTCCTTCCGCGGACCGGCCGCCCGGCACGGATCCTCCGGCGGCGGCGTGCGCGTCAAGGCCGTCTGCGACTGCGGGCGGAACGTGCGCGTGGTGCCCTCGGTGCTCGCCCAGGCCCCGATCGTCTGCGGCGGCTGCGGCAAGCCCTTCCGCATTCCGGAGACGGTGGGCGCCGCCAGCTGAGCCGGCGGCGTGTGGCACAATGGCTAGCTGTACTCGACAGTCGCACAGGACCCCTCTCTCCTCCGGCTGACGCGTCCATCGGGCATCCGAGTACCGCAACCCCACGTGGCATCTCAAAGTGCCCAACCACGTCAAGACCAGGAGACACCACTCCAGTGGCAGTCAAGATCAAGCTCAAGCGCCTCGGCAAGATTCGCCAGCCGCACTACCGCATCGTCGTCGCCGACTCCCGCACCCGTCGGGACGGTCGCGCGATCGAGGAGATCGGCCTCTACCACCCGACGTACAACCCGTCGCGTATCGAGGTCGACTCCGAGCGTGCGCAGTACTGGCTGTCCGTCGGCGCGCAGCCGACCGAGCCGGTTCTCGCCATCCTGAAGCTCACCGGTGACTGGCAGAAGGCCAAGGGCCTCCCGGCCCCCGAGAAGGCCCTGCTCGTCCCGGCGACGAAGGAGGCGAAGCGCGCCTCGTTCGACGAGTTCGCGAAGACCCTCGAGTCCGGCGACGACAAGGGTGAGGCCATCACCCAGAAGGCCAAGAAGGCCGACAAGAAGGCTGACGAGGCCGAGGCCGCGTCGACCGAGTCGACCGAGGCCTGAGCATGCTCGAGGAGGCTCTCGAGCACCTCGTGAAGGGCATCGTCGACAACCCCGACGATGTGCAGGTCGCCTCGCGCAACCTGCGCCGTGGCCGCGTGCTCGAGGTCCGGGTTCACCCCGAAGACCTCGGCAAGGTGATCGGCCGCAACGGCCGCACCGCGCGTGCGCTGCGTACCGTCGTGGGCGCCATCGGCGGCCGTGGGATCCGAGTCGACCTCGTCGACGTGGACCAGGTCCGCTGAGCAAGTCGGCCACATCGGTTGAATGATGTGCCGGCACGGGCCGGGGAGGGCTTACGAGCCCGCCCCGGCCCGTTGTCGTTTGTGTCGTCGTACGAGCTGTGTGACAGGAGAGTGTGGAGCAGTGCAGTTGGTAGTCGCGCGGATCGGCCGCGCCCACGGCATCAAGGGCGAGGTCACCGTCGAGGTGCGGACGGACGAGCCCGAGCTCAGGCTCGGCCCCGGTGCCGTACTGCTCACCGACCCGGCCTCGACCGGGCCGCTGACCATCGAGACCGGCCGGGTCCACAGCGGCCGGCTGTTGCTGCGCTTCGAGGGCGTCCGTGACCGCACCGGCGCCGAGGCCCTGCGCAACACCCTCCTCATCGCCGAGGTCGACCCCGCGGAGGTGCCCGAGGAGGAGGACGAGTACTACGACCATCAGCTGATGGACCTCGACGTGGTCCTCGCCGACGGCACCGAGATCGGGCGGATCACCGAGATCTCGCACCTGCCGTCCCAGGACCTCTTCATCGTCGAGTGCCCCGACGGCACCGAGCTGATGATCCCGTTCGTCTCCGAGATCGTCACCGAGATCGACCTGGACGAGCAGCGGGCCGTCATCGACCCGCCGCCCGGCCTCATCGACGACCGCGCCGAGATCGTCTCCTCCCGCGACGCCGAACAGGACGACGACGCATGAGGCTCGACGTCGTCACGATCTTCCCCGAGTACCTCGAACCGCTGAACGTGTCCCTGGTCGGCAAGGCACGCGCGCGCGGGCAGCTGGACGTCCACGTCCACGACCTGCGCGAGTGGACCTACGACCGGCACAACACCGTCGACGACACCCCGTACGGCGGCGGCCCCGGCATGGTCATGAAGACCGACCCCTGGGGCGACGCGCTCGACCAGACGCTCGCCGACGGCTACGAGGGCGGCGCCCACGGCCCGGTCCTCGTCGTCCCCACCCCCAGCGGCCGCCCCTTCACCCAGGAGCTGGCCGTCGAGCTCTCCGAGCGGCCGTGGCTGATCTTCACGCCCGCCCGTTACGAGGGCATCGACCGCCGGGTCATGGACGAGTACGCGACCCGGATGCCGGTCTACGAGGTCTCCATCGGCGACTACGTCCTGGCCGGCGGAGAGGCCGCCGTCCTCGTCGTCACCGAGGCCGTCGCCCGCCTCCTGCCCGGCGTCCTCGGCAACGCCGAGTCCCACCGGGACGACTCCTTCGCCCCCGGGGCCATGGCCAACCTCCTGGAGGGCCCCGTCTACACCAAGCCCCCCGAGTGGCGCGGCCGGGGCATCCCCGACGTCCTGCTCAGCGGGCACCACGGCAAGATCGCCCGCTGGCGGCGTGACGAGGCCTTCCGGCGCACCGCCGCCCACCGGCCCGATCTCATCGAGCGCTGCGACCCGGCCGCCTTCGACAAGAAGGACCGCGAGATCCTCTCCATGATGGGGTGGGCGCCCGAGCCCGGCGGCCGATTTTGGCGCAAGCTCCCCGACGTGGAACAATAGGCCGCTGTCGTCCGTCCGGCGCGCGCCCCTGCCACAGGGGGAACGACGCCGCCAGAGACGTACGACGCTCCGAATCATCTACGAACGCACCGCTGATGACCTGTGGCATCAGCGAGGAAAGAGACCTCCATGGCCTCCCTGCTCGACCAGGTCAACGCGGCTGCGATCCGCTCGGACCTCCCCGCCTTCCGTCCCGGCGACACCGTGAACGTCCACGTGCGCGTCATCGAGGGCAGCCGCTCGCGTATCCAGCAGTTCAAGGGTGTCGTCATCCGCCGCCAGGGTTCGGGCGTCAGCGAGACCTTCACGGTCCGCAAGGTCTCGTTCTCCGTCGGCGTCGAGCGCACCTTCCCGGTGAACAGCCCGATCTTCGAGAAGATCGAGCTCGTGACCCGCGGTGACGTCCGTCGCGCCAAGCTCTACTACCTGCGTGAGCTGCGCGGCAAGGCTGCCAAGATCAAGGAGAAGCGCGACCGCTGAGCTTCGGCTCCCGGCACGCTCGACGCTTCCGAGTCCTCCCTCAGGCAGGCCGGATAGGCTCTGCCCCCGATGGACACCGAAGCACAGCACACGGAGCGCGACCCCTCTTCCGATCCGGAGGAAGGGTCGCGCTCCGCGCGCGTTTCCGAGGAGGACGGGACCGCACCGGACGGGGCCTCGCCCTCCTGGCGGCGCACGGCCCTCGTCGGCGGCGCGTGCGTGGTCTTCCTGATGCTCCTGAGCCATTTCGTGGTGCAGCCCTTCCTGATCCCGAGCGGCTCCATGGAGCCGACACTCCAGGTCGGCGACCGGATCCTCGTCAACAAGCTGGCGTACCGTTTCGGCAGTGAGCCGGCCCGCGGCGACGTCGTCGTCTTCGACGGCACGGGATCCTTCGTACGGGAGCAGCCGGAGGGCAATCCGGTGACCGGGCTCCTGCACGACGGCGCGGCCGCCCTCGGACTCGCGGAACCCGACGAGACCGACTTCGTGAAGCGGGTCGTCGGCATCGGCGGCGACCGGGTGATCTGCTGCGGCAAGGACGGCCGGCTCACCGTCAACGGCGTACCCGTCGCGGAGCGGTACCTGATGCCCGGCGACCAGCCGTCCAGCGTGCCCTTCGACATCGTCGTCCCGCAGGACGGGCTCTGGGTGATGGGCGACCACCGCAGTCAGTCCAGCGACTCCCGGGACCATCTGGGCAGCCCGGGCGGCGGCATGGTCCCCGTCGACAGGGTCGTCGGGCGGGCCGACTGGATCGCCTGGCCCTTCGGCCGCTGGTCGACCGTTCCCGCGACGGACGCCTTCGGCGCCGTACCGGCCGCACCGGCCGGCGGACACGGGGCGGGGGCCCATGGGTAGCCGGGGCCGCCCGCCGCGCGGACCCGGCCACGCGGCCGAGCAGGGCGCCGGCCAGGGCCCCGCCCGGCCGGGACGGGCCGAGCGGCGCAGGCTCGCCCGCAAGGTCAAGCGGCGCCGGCAGCGCTCCGCGGTCCGCGAGATCCCCATCCTGATCACGGTGGCCGTCCTCATCGCGCTCGTCCTGAAGACCTTCCTGGTCCAGGCGTTCGTCATCCCCTCCGGCTCCATGGAACAGACGATCCAGATCTCCGACCGGGTCCTCGTCGACAAGCTCACCCCCTGGTTCGGCTCCCGCCCGCAGCGCGGTGACGTCGTCGTCTTCAAGGACCCCGGCAACTGGCTCCAGCAGGAGGCCGCGCCGCCCGCCGACGACCCCGCCGGCGTCAAGCAGGCCAAGCAGGCCCTCACCTTCATCGGGCTGCTGCCGTCCGCCGACGACCGGGACCTCATCAAGCGGGTCGTCGCCGTCGGGGGCGACACCGTCCGCTGCTGCGGCGCGGACGGGCGGATCACCGTCAACGGCGTACCGCTCGACGAGCCGTACCTGCACCCCGGGAACCAGCCGTCCACGATCCCCTTCGAGGTGAAGGTCCCGCAGGGCCGGATCTTCGTCCTCGGCGACCACCGTTCCCACTCGGGCGACTCCCGCTTCCACCTCGACGAGAAGGACCACGGCACCGTCGCCGAGGAGCAGGTCGTGGGGCGCGCCGTGGTGATCGCCTGGCCCGTCGGGCACTGGCGGACCCTGGAGGAGCGGGAGACCTTCGCCGCCGTACCGGACGCCAGTACGGGTTCCGAGCCCGCGCCCGATCTGTCGCATAGTGTGTCCCAGCGGAATCTCAACGGATTCCCCGGGCTCCCGACCCCTGCGGAACTTCTGCTCGTTATGGGAGTGGTGGGCCTGTCCCTGACCCGGGGCGGGCGACGCACGGACTGAGGAGTGGATGTGGGGGATTTGGCCGTCGGCGCACGATCCGGACACGATGAGCCCGACGAGAGGGCCGGCGGGGCCTTCGGCGATGACACGACGGGTGACGACGTGACGGACGACGAGCAGGCGCGGACGCCGGGCGGAGGCGGACCGGGCGGGGGCGACGACGACCCGGCGGACGGCTCCGGCAGCGGTCCCAGGAGGCAGCGTTCCTTCTGGAAGGAGCTGCCCCTCCTCGTCGGCATCGCACTGGTCCTCGCCCTGCTGATCAAGACCTTCCTGGTGCAGGCGTTCTCGATCCCCTCGGAATCGATGATGAACGCCCTCCAGAAGGGGGACCGGGTCCTCGTCGACAAACTGACCCCCTGGTTCGGCTCCGAACCCGAGCGCGGCGAAGTCGTCGTCTTCCACGACCCGGGCGGCTGGCTCGAAGGCCAGGAGACGCCCACGCCCAACGTCGTCCAGAAGTTCCTCAGCTTCATCGGCCTCATGCCGTCCGCCGAGGAGAAGGACCTCATCAAGCGGGTCATCGCCGTCGGCGGGGACACCGTGTCCTGCAAGGAGGGCGGCAAGGTCGTCCTCAACGGCAAGACGCTCGACGAGACCGGATACCTCTACCCCGGCTCCGTCCCCTGCCAGGACTCCTTCGGCCCGATCAAGGTCCCGGAGAACCGGATCTGGGTCATGGGCGACAACCGCCAGAACTCGCTGGACTCCCGCTTCCACCAGCAGCTCCCGGGCGGCGGCACCGTCTCCAACGACGAGGTCGTGGGCCGCGCCGTCGTGATCGCCTGGCCCGTCACGCGCTGGGCCACCCTCCCCGTGCCCGGCGTCTTCGACCAGGCCGGCCTCTCCCAGGCCGCGACCGCGGCCCCCGCCGGCGTGGCCGGTCTCGCCGGAGCGCTGCCGCTGGTGCTGTGGCGCCGGAAGAAGCTCGCCGCGCGCCGTACCGCCGCGGAGTGACCCGCGGGTAGGGTGCCGTCCCGGACCGTCGACAGACCCACGGTCCGTCGACAGACCTACGGGGTGCGCGCATGAGCGGAAAGATACGGACCCAGGACGGCCACGGCCGCCTCGGCAGCGTGCTGTCGGGGCTGGCCGTGGCCGTCGGCTGTGTGCTCTTCCTCGGCGGCTTCGTCTGGGGAGCCCTGCTCTACCAGCCCTACTCCGTCCCCACCGACTCCATGACGCCCACCATCGACGCCGGGTCCAAGATCCTCGCCCAGCGCATCGACGGCGGCGAAGTGCGGCGCGGGGACGTCGTCGTCTTCACCGACCCGCTCTGGGGCAACTCGCCCATGGTCAAGCGGGTCGCCGCGGTCGGCGGCGACACCGTCGCCTGCTGCGACCGGGACGGTCGGCTCACCGTCGGCGGCACGCCCGTCCACGAGCCCTATCTGAGGCCGGGACCGGGCGGCCGGACCGTCGCCTCCGGCCAGGAGTTCTCCGTCACCGTCCCCGCGGGCAACCTCTTCCTCCTCGGCGACGACCGGCACACCTCGCTCGACTCCCGTACGCACATCGAGGAGGCCGGCCAGGGCTCGGTGCCCCGCTCCACCGTCGTCGCCAGGGTCGACGCCGTCGTCTGGCCCGCCCAGGGCCTCCTGGCCCGCCCGACGGGCTTCGCGGGCCTCCCGGGAGGCGTTTCCGAACCCGGGCCCGTACGCCCCCTCCTCGCCGCGATCGCGGTCGGCGCCCTCCTGGTCCTGGCCGGAGGCGCGTACGGCCCGGTGGCCCGCTTCCTCGCGAAGCGGCGGCCGGCGGGGCCGCGGGCCGGGGAACGGGAGAAGGTGGGCACATGACGGATGCGCAGACGCCTCTCGGGAGGCCGGCGGGGGACGGGGGGCCGGACCCGGCCCCGGCTCCGGCTCCGGCGCCGGAGGACCGCGGCACGGCTCCGGCGACCGTCCGGCGACGGGTCGCGCGGGTCGTGTTGCTCGATCCCGACGACCGGGTCCTGCTCCTGCACGGGTACGAGCCGGACGACCCGGCCGACACATGGTGGTTCACCCCCGGCGGCGGCCTGGAGGGCGCCGAGACCCGCGAGGAGGCGGCGCTGCGCGAGCTCGCCGAGGAGACCGGCATCACCGACGTCGACCTCGGACCGGTGCTGTGGAAGCGGCACTGCTCCTTCCCGTTCGCCGGGCGCCGGTGGGACCAGGACGAGTGGTACTACCTCGCCCGTACGCGCGGAACGGAGGCCGCGCCCGGGCCGCGGGCCCTCACCGAGCTGGAGAACCGCAGCCTCGCGGGCCTCAGATGGTGGACCTCCGCCGAACTGTCGGCGGCCCGTGAGACGGTGTACCCGACCAGACTCGCCGAGCTACTGCGCAAGCTGCTCGACGAGGGACCTCCGAGTGCACCGGTGGTTCTCGCCCCGGAAATCGTTTAGGGGCGCGTTCGACTGGCGCACAATAGGGGGACGCACGGCTGAAGGGGAACATGCCATGAGCGCCGAGGACCTCGAGAAGTACGAGACCGAGATGGAGCTGAAGCTCTACCGGGAGTACCGCGATGTCGTCGGGCTGTTCAAATACGTCATCGAGACCGAGCGGCGCTTCTACCTCACCAACGACTACGAGATGCAGGTGCACTCGGTGCAGGGCGAGGTCTTCTTCGAAGTCAGCATGGCCGACGCCTGGGTCTGGGACATGTACAGGCCGGCCAGGTTCGTCAAGCAGGTCCGGGTCCTCACCTTCAAGGACGTGAACATCGAGGAGCTCAACAAGAGCGACCTCGAACTTCCCGGAAGCTGAACGCGGGCGCCCGCACGTCGAACGGCCTCACCCTCAGGGGTGAGGCCGTTTTCCACAGGCCCCCCGGCCGTCCACAGCGCCGCACGCGGTCCGCCGCCTTCCGTCACAGTCGGTGACGGAGGTGGTACCGCATGAACAAGACGCAAGCACTCGGACGGTACGGCGAAGAGCTCGCCACCCGTCGGCTCACGGCGGCCGGCCTGCACATCCTCGCCCGCAACTGGCGCTGCGGCCGGACCGGCGAGATCGACATCGTCGCCCGCGACGGCGACACCCTCGTCATCTGCGAGGTCAAGACCCGGCGCCTGGGTTCCTACGAGCACCCGATGGCCGCCGTCACGCCCCGGAAGGCCGACCGGCTCCGCCGCCTCGCCGCCTGCTGGCTCGACCGCAACGGCACCCCGGCTCCCCTCGGGGGAGTCCGCATCGACCTCGTCGGCATCGTCCTGCCCCGCCGTGGCGCCCCCGTCCTCACCCACGCCCAGGGGGTGGCCTGAGATGGGATTCGCCCGCACCTGCTCCGTCGCCCTCGTCGGCGTCGAAGGCGTCGTCGTCGAGGTCCAGGCCGACCTCGAACCCGGCGTCGCCGCCTTCACCCTCGTCGGCCTCCCCGACAAGAGCCTCAGCGAGAGCCGCGACCGGGTCCGCGCCGCCGTCGTCAACTCCGGCGCCGAATGGCCCCAGAAGAAACTCACCGTCGGACTCAGCCCGGCGTCCGTACCCAAGGGCGGCTCCGGATTCGACTTGGCCGTAGCCGCGGCGGTGCTCGGCGCCGCCGAACGGATCGACCCCCGCGCCATCGCCGACCTCGTCCTCATCGGCGAACTCGGCCTCGACGGACGCGTCCGCCCCGTCCGCGGGATCCTGCCCGCCGTCCTCGCCGCCGCCGACGCCGGATACAGCCAGGTCGTCGTCCCCGAACAGACCGCGGGCGAGGCCGCGCTCGTCCCCGGGGTGTCCGTCCTCGGCGTCCGCAGCCTGCGCCAACTCATCGCCGTCCTCACCGACGAGCCCGTCCCCGAGGAGGAACCCACCGAAGCGGGCCGACCCGACGCCATGCTCGCGGGACTCCTCGTCCCCGGCGCCGGCATCGGCACCGGCCTCGCCCCCGACCCCACGGACCCCGCCGGGGGGCCCGACCTCGCCGACGTCGCGGGGCAGCACCGCGCCCGCCGCGCCCTGGAAGTCGCCGCCGCCGGCAGCCACCACCTGCTGCTCTCCGGCCCGCCCGGCGCCGGAAAGACCATGCTGGCCGAGCGTCTCCCCGGCATCCTCCCGCCCCTCACCCGACAGGAATCCCTGGAAGTCACCGCCGTCCACTCCGTCGCCGGCATCCTCCCGCCCGGAGAACCCCTCGTCCGCCGCGCCCCCTACTGCGCGCCCCATCACTCCGCCACCATGCAGTCCCTCGTCGGCGGCGGAAACGGACTCCCCAGGCCCGGCGCCGTCTCCCTCGCACACCGGGGCATCCTCTTCCTCGACGAAGCGCCCGAGTTCTCCGGGAAGGCCCTCGACGCCCTCCGGCAGCCCCTCGAATCCGGGCACGTCGTCATCGCCCGCGCCGCCGGAGTCGTACGCCTCCCGGCCCGCTTCCTCCTCGCCCTCGCCGCCAACCCCTGCCCCTGCGGACGGCACACCCTGCAAGGCACCGGCTGCGAATGCCCGGCCGCGCTCGTCCGCCGCTACCAGGCGCGTCTCTCCGGGCCCCTCCTCGACCGCGTCGACCTGCGCGTCGAAGTCGAACCCGTCACCCGCGCCGACCTCCTCGGCCAGGGCGACCGGGGCGAGACCACCGCCGCCGTCGCGGCCCGTGTCCGCGAAGCCCGCGCCCGTACCGCCGCACGCCTCGCCGACACCCCCTGGAGCGTCAACAGCGAGATCCCCGGCCACGAACTCCGTACCCGCTACCTCGCCGCGCCCGGAGCCCTCGCCGCCGCCGAACGCGACATCGAACGCGGATTCCTCACCGCCCGCGGCCTCGACCGCGTCCTCCGCGTCGCCTGGACCGTCGCCGACCTCGCGGGACACGACCGACCCGACAGCCAGGACATCGCGCTCGCCCTCGAACTGCGCACCGGCGTCACCCGCGGCGTGCCCGTCGGAGCGGGGGAGCGCGCATGAACCTCCACGCTCCCCCGGACGAACGACGCGCCCGCGCCACCCTCAGCCGAACCGTCGAACCCGGCGACGAGCACGCCGGCCGCTGGCTCCACCGCTACGGAGCCACCGGCTTCCTCGACCGGCTCCTCCGCACCGCCGACGCCTCCCCACCCGGACCCGGTGGCTCCGCCGACGACGACCCCTTCCCCGGCACCGGACAGAAGCGCGTCGCCTCCTGGCGGCTCCGCGCCGCCGCCGCCGACCCGGACCGCGACCTCGCCACCATCGAGGACCTCGGCGGCCGCTTCCTCATCCCCGGCGACACCGAATGGCCGCGTCAACTCGGCGACCTCGGAGACGCCCGCCCCGTCGGCCTCTGGGTCAGGGGCCCCGCCGACCTGCGGACCTGGGCCCTGCGCTCCGTCGCCCTCGTCGGCGCCCGCGCCTGCACCCCGTACGGCGCTCACACCGCCGCCGACCTCGCCACCGGCCTGGCACGCCAGGGCTGGGTCGTCGTCTCCGGAGCCGCCTACGGCATCGACGGCGCCGCCCACCGCGGCGCACTCGCCGCCGGCGGCGCCACCGTCGCGGTCCTCGCCTGCGGCGTCGACTCCCCCTATCCCCGCGGCCACGACCAACTCATCCGACGCATCTCCGAACAAGGCCTGGTGGTGGGGGAGTTGCCGCCCGACACCCACCCCACCCCCAGCCGCTTCATCCTCCGCAACCGCGTCATCGCCGCACTCACCCGGGGCACCGTCGTCGTCGAGGCCCAGCACCGCAGCGGATCCCTGGTCACCGCCCGCGCCGCCGCCCGGCTCGGCCGCCACACCATGGGCGTCCCCGGACCCGTCACCAGCGCGCTCTCCGCGGGCGTCCACGAACTGCTGCGGGGCGACGCCACCCTCGTCACCGACGCCGACGAGATCGTCGAACTCATCGGGGACATGGGCCAGCTCGCCCCGACGCGCCGGGGACCCGTCCTTCCCCGCGACCTCCTCGCGCCCGCGACGGCCCACGTCCTGGAGGCGGTCCCCGCCCGCGGCCCCACCCCCACGACCGCCATCGCCCGCCGCGCCGGGACCACCCCCGACGACACCCTCGCCAAGCTGTACGAACTCCATTCGCTCGGCTTCGTCCAACGGCACGGGGAGGGCTGGGAGTTGGCGCGGTCGGCCACCTCGGCGACGAACGCGCGGCGAGGCGGTACTTGACCTGGAGCATTCGGGTGAAAGGGTGACGAGGGTGAACAACCGAGCTCTCTCGGCCGCGCCCCAGGGGTCGACGCGCGCCACCGCCCGGGTTCGAAGATGTGGCCGACGGCGTCCACCCGGAGCGGCGCGATCCGCCGATGTTCGCGCACCGCGACCGCGCACTCACGCTACGCTCACCAGGATTCCGTCCAGGACGCTTCCACCGACGTACACGACAGCAGAACGGCTCAAGGCAACGCATGCCCCAGCACACCTCCGGGTCTGACCGCGCTGCGGTGCCCCCCGCAGCCCGGGGCACCGTGCGACCACCCGCGCCGACCTCCCTCGACGAGCTCTGGCGGTCGTACAAGGACACCGGCGACGAGCGGCTGCGGGAGCAGCTGATCCTGCACTACTCGCCGCTCGTCAAGTACGTCGCGGGCCGGGTCAGCGTCGGCCTTCCGTCCAATGTCGAACAGGCCGACTTCGTCTCCTCCGGCGTCTTCGGCCTCATCGACGCCATCGAGAAGTTCGACGTCGAGCGGGCCATCAAGTTCGAGACGTACGCGATCACCCGCATCCGCGGCGCCATGATCGACGAACTCCGCGCCCTCGACTGGATCCCCCGCTCCGTCCGCCAGAAGGCCCGCAACGTCGAGCGTGCCTACGCCACCCTCGAAGCCCAGCTCCGACGCACCCCCTCCGAGAGCGAGGTCGCCGCGGAGATGGACGTCACGCTTGAGGAACTGCACGCTGTTTTCAGCCAGTTGTCGCTGGCGAACGTGGTCGCCCTGGAGGAGCTGCTGCACGTCGGCGGCGAGGGCGGCGACCGGCTCTCCCTGATGGACACCCTGGAGGACACGGCCGCCGACAACCCCGTCGAGGTCGCCGAGGACCGCGAGCTGCGCCGCCTGCTCGCCCGCGCCATCAACACGCTCCCCGAGCGGGAGAAGACCGTCGTCACGCTCTACTACTACGAGGGCCTGACCCTCGCCGAGATCGGCCACGTCCTCGGTGTCACCGAGAGCCGCGTCAGCCAGATCCACACCAAGTCCGTCCTGCAGCTCCGCGCCAAGCTGGCCGACGTCGGACGCTGACCCGGCGCGAGCCGGTCGTACAGTGGAGCCGTGCCCAGGATTCGAGCGGCCTCGGTGGCCGAGCACCGGACGATGCAGCGCGGCGCCCTCCTGGACGCCGCGCGTTCCCTGCTGTCCGAGGGCGGTACGGAGGCGCTGACCTTCCCCGCACTCGCCGAGCGCACGGGCCTCGCCCGCTCCTCGGTGTACGAGTACTTCCGATCGCGCGCGGCCGTCGTCGAAGAGCTGTGCGCCGTCGACTTCCCCCTCTGGGCCGCCGAGGTCGAGGCCGCGATGGACGGCGCGGAGACCCCTCAGGGCAAGGTCGAGGCGTACGTCCGCACCCAGCTGGAACTGGTCGGGGACCGGCGCCACCGCGCGGTCGTCGCCATCTCGGCGAGCGAGCTCGACGACGGCGCCCGCGAGAAGATCCGCGCGGCCCACGGCGGCCTCGTCGCCATGATCGTCGACGCCCTCGCCGCCCTGGGCCAGCCCCAGCCCCGACTGGGCGCCATGCTCCTCCAAGGTGTCGTCGACGCGGCGGTCCGCCGCATCGAACTCGGCGCCGCCGAGAACCCGGCGGAGATCGCGGAGGCGGCGGTCACGATGGCCCTCCACGGCGTCAACGGCTCCCCGGCCTGAACCCCCGGGTCAGCCCAGCGGCAGCAGCCGCGAAGGGGCTCTCCTGGTGAGCAGCAGCGGGTTCAGATAGGTGTCGCCGCGGAGCAGGCCCCAGTGGAGGCAGGACTCCGCGCAGTGGGGGCCGGGGGCGACCCGCGCGACCGGTGTGCCCGCCGGGACCCGGTCGCCCTTCGGCACCAGCGGGGTCACCGGGGAGAAGGTCGTGCGCAGCGGCGGAGAGCCCGTACCCGGAAGGGTGAGGGTGAGGACCCCGCGGCCGCCGACCGGGCCCGCGAAGCTGACCGTCCCCTCCACCGGAGCCAGGACCTCGGTGCCCGGTGGAGCGGCCAGGTCCACGCCGCGGTGCCCGGGCGCGTACGGGCCGGCCGGGGGCTGCCAGCCGCGGAGGATCTCCGGCGGCGGCGGGCCCACCGGCCACAACAGGCCGAGCGTGAGGATCAGTGCCGTCAGGTGCGCGAGGTGCATGGGGTACATGGGGAGAGGCTCCCCGGCACGACCGGTTCCGCCGGGCCGCGGACCCCTTCTGTGGACTACTCGCAGGTTGTGGACAGGGCCGTCACCCGGCGCCCCCGGGTTCCCGTACACTTCCTATGGCGACCCGGGTCACCGGGTCGACTTCGCACGCCCCGCCAACCAGCCCTCACCGGCCGGTGGCAGCGCCTTTCGGTCCCTAGTGGCACGGCGCGTCGGGGCGTCAGGACATAACCGAGAAACCCAAGGAGATACGGCCATGGCCGTCGTCACGATGCGGGAGCTGCTGGAAAGCGGCGTCCACTTCGGTCACCAGACCCGTCGCTGGAACCCGAAGATGAAGCGCTTCATCTTCACCGAGCGCAACGGCATCTACATCATCGACCTGCTCCAGTCGCTGTCGTACATCGACCGCGCCTACGAGTTCGTCAAGGAGACCGTCGCGCACGGCGGCTCCATCATGTTCGTCGGTACGAAGAAGCAGGCCCAGGAGGCCATCGCCGAGCAGGCGACGCGTGTCGGCATGCCGTACGTCAACCAGCGTTGGCTCGGTGGCATGCTCACCAACTTCTCCACCGTCTACAAGCGTCTGCAGCGCCTCAAGGAGCTCGAGCAGATCGACTTCGAGGATGTGGCCGCGTCCGGCCTCACCAAGAAGGAGCTCCTGGTCCTCTCCCGCGAGAAGGCCAAGCTGGAGAAGACCCTCGGCGGTATCCGCGAGATGTCCAAGGTGCCCAGTGCCGTCTGGATCGTGGACACCAAGAAGGAGCACATCGCCGTCGGCGAGGCGCGCAAGCTGAAGATCCCGGTCGTCGCGATCCTCGACACCAACTGCGACCCCGACGAGGTCGACTACAAGATCCCGGGCAACGACGACGCGATCCGCTCCGTCACCCTGCTCACCCGCGTGATCGCCGACGCCGTCGCCGAGGGCCTCATCGCCCGCTCCGGCGCCGCGACCGGCGACTCGAAGCCGGGCGAGAAGGCCCAGGGCGAGCCGCTCGCCGAGTGGGAGCGCGACCTGCTCGAGGGTGAGAAGAAGGCCGACTCCGACGAGGCCGTCGCCGAGGCCCCCGCCGCCGAGGCCGTCGAGGCCCCGGCCGCCGAGGCCGTCGAGACCGAGGCCCCGGCCGCTGACGAGGCTGTCGCCGAGGCTCCGGCCGCGGACGCCGAGCAGGCCTGACCCTCCAGGACCTTCGGGTGACGACGGCGGGGGCCCACAAAGCCCCCGCCGTCCACCCGTAGACCGCCCGATCTTTCAGACTTCGAGAGAGAAACAGACTCATGGCGAACTACACCGCCGCTGACGTCAAGAAGCTCCGCGAGCTCACCGGCGCCGGCATGATGGACTGCAAGAAGGCCCTCGACGAGGCCGACGGCAACGTCGACAAGGCCGTCGAAGCCCTGCGCATCAAGGGCCAGAAGGGTGTCGCCAAGCGTGAGGGCCGCTCCGCCGAGAACGGCGCCGTGGTCTCCCTCATCGCCGACGACAACACCTCCGGCACCCTCGTCGAGCTGAAGTGCGAGACGGACTTCGTCGCCAAGGGTGACAAGTTCCAGGCCGTCGCCAACCAGCTCGCCGCCCACGTCGCCGCCACCGCCCCGGCCGACCTGGAGGCGCTGCTCGCCTCCGAGATCGAGGCCGGCAAGACCGTGCAGGCGTTCGTCGACGAGGCCAACGCCAACCTCGGCGAGAAGATCGTCCTGGACCGCTTCGCGCAGTACGCCGACGGCTTCGTCTTCGCGTACATGCACCGCACGATGCCGGACCTCCCGCCGCAGATCGGTGTCCTCGTCGAGTTCGACAAGGCCGACGCCGCCGTCGCCAAGGGTGTCGCCCAGCACATCGCCGCCTTCGCGCCGAAGTACCTCACCCGTGAGGACGTCCCGGCCGAGGTCGTCGAGACCGAGCGTCGCGTCGCCGAGGAGACCACCCGCGCCGAGGGCAAGCCCGAGGCCGCGCTCCCGAAGATCGTCGAGGGTCGCGTGAACGGCTTCTTCAAGGACGCGACGCTGCTCGGTCAGCCGTACGCCCTTGACAACAAGAAGTCCGTCCAGCAGATCCTGGACGAGGCCGGTGTCACCCTGAAGCGCTTCACCCGCATCAAGGTCGGCATCTGAGTCCGTACGCGAACGCGACGGACGCCGGACCCCCCGGTAGGGTCTGAAGCAGTCGTCCGCGTACGCGCAGGACGACCGCAGATCTGACAGGAGGCCATTGCCGTACGGGAAACCCGCGAGGACCCAAGGCAATGGCCTCCTTCGTATGTGCACGAGGAGATCTCCATGAACCAGGGCGCCGTACAGGGCGACGACAACAACGGCAGGACGGCCGGGCGCTACATGCTGAAGCTGTCCGGAGAGGCGTTCTCCGGCGGTACCGGCCTGGGTGTCGACCCCAATGTCGTACACGCCATCGCGCGTGAGATCGCGGCGGTCGTACGCGACGGCGCGGAGATCGCGGTGGTGATCGGCGGCGGCAACTTCTTCCGCGGCGCCGAACTCCAGCAGCGCGGCATGGACCGGGCCCGCTCCGACTACATGGGCATGCTCGGCACCGTGATGAACTGCCTCGCCCTCCAGGACTTCCTGGAGAAGGAGGGCATCGACTCACGCGTCCAGACCGCCATCACCATGGGCCAGGTCGCCGAGCCGTACATCCCGCTGCGGGCCGTGCGCCACCTGGAGAAGGGCCGCGTGGTCATCTTCGGTGCGGGCATGGGCATGCCGTACTTCTCCACGGACACCACCGCCGCCCAGCGTGCCCTGGAGATCGACGCCGAGGCCCTGCTCATGGGCAAGAACGGCGTGGACGGCGTCTACGACTCCGACCCGAAGGCCAACCCCGACGCGGTCAAGTTCGACGCACTGGAGTACGGCGAGGTGCTCTCCCGCGACCTCAAGGTCGCCGACGCCACCGCCATCACCCTGTGCCGGGACAACAACCTCCCGATCCTCGTCTTCGAACTGCTCACCGAGGGCAATATCGCTCGCGCGGTGAAGGGTGAGAAGATCGGCACGCTCGTGAGCGACCAGGGCACCCGGGCCTGACCCGAACCGGGGAACCGCCCCGCAAGGGGATGGACAGAGCCCTGCCGGTCGTACACCGTGCAGGACACAACGCGACGACACGCAGGAGCATGTGGTGATCGAAGAGACTCTCCTCGAGGCCGAGGAGAAGATGGAGAAGGCCGTCGTGGTCGCCAAGGAGGACTTCGCCGCGATTCGCACCGGCCGTGCGCACCCGGCGATGTTCAACAAGATCGTGGCGGAGTACTACGGTGCCGTCACCCCCATCAACCAGCTGGCGTCCTTCTCCGTCCCGGAGCCGCGGATGGCCGTGGTGACCCCGTTCGACAAGACCGCGCTGCGCAACATCGAGCAGGCGATCCGGGACTCGGACCTCGGCGTCAACCCGAGCAACGACGGCAACATCATCCGGGTGGTGTTCCCCGAGCTGACCGAGGAGCGCCGCCGGGACTACATCAAGGTCGCCAAGACCAAGGCCGAGGACTCGAAGATCTCGATCCGCTCGGTGCGCCGCAAGGCCAAGGAGACCATCGACAAGTTCGTCAAGGACGGCGAGGTCGGCGAGGACGAGGGCCGCCGTGCCGAGAAGGAGCTCGACGACACCACCGCGAAGTACGTCTCGCAGGTGGACGAGCTGCTCAAGCACAAGGAAGCCGAGCTGCTCGAGGTCTGATGAACGACTCTTCCTGGGGGGCCCCGGCCGGTTCCGGCCGTAGGGGACCCGACCAGGGGCCCGTCCCGGCGGGTCCCGCATACGATCGGCAGCAGGCGGCGCAGACTCGGCCCATGCCCATCGTGCCCGACGTTCCCGCCGGCGGATTCCAGGACGGTCACGGCCGGGGGGCCGCTCACACGAGCGGTCCCCTGTTCCGTGACGAGACGCCGCACGAGCACCCGCAGGAGCCCATGCACAGCCCCACCCCGCCTCCGCCGCCCGCGTCGCCGGGACCACGGCAGAAGAAGACCGCGGGGCGGGACCTGGGCGCTGCCATAGGAGTCGGGGTCGGTCTCGGCGCGGTCATCATCGCCTCGCTGTTCATCTGGAAAGCGGCGTTCGTCGGGGTGATAGCGGTCGCCGTGGTGGTCGGGCTCTGGGAGCTCACCTCCCGCCTCCAGGAGCGCAAGGCGATCAAGGCTCCGCTGGTCCCGCTCGCGGTCGGCGGCGCGGCGATGGTCGTCGCCGGTTACGTCCGGGGTGCCGAGGGCGCCTGGGTGGCGATGGCGCTGACGGCGCTCGCGGTGCTCGTATGGCGGATGACGGAGCCGCCCGAGGGCTATCTGAAGGACGTCACGGCGGGCGTGTTCGCCGCGTTCTACGTGCCGTTCCTCGCGACTTTCGTGGCACTGCTCCTGACCGCCGACGACGGCCCGCAGCGGGTGCTGACCTTCCTGCTCCTCACCGTGGTCAGCGACACCGGGGCGTACGCGGTCGGCTGGCGCTTCGGCAAGCACAAGCTGGCCCCGCGGATCAGCCCCGGCAAGACCCGCGAGGGCCTGCTCGGCGCGGTGACGTTCGCGATGGCGGCGGGCGCGCTGTGCATGGAGTTCCTGATCGATGGCGGTGCCTGGTGGCAGGGCCTGATCATCGGCTTCGCGGTGGCGGCGAGCGCGACGCTCGGCGACCTCGGCGAGTCGATGATCAAGCGAGACCTGGGCATCAAGGACATGGGCACCCTGCTCCCGGGCCACGGAGGCATCATGGACCGCCTGGACTCGCTACTGCCGACGGCACCGGTGGTGTGGCTGCTGCTCGCGCTGTTCGTGGGAACCGCCTGACCTGCGGTTCGTCCGATGAAGGGCTCGTCGTCCACAGGGCGGCGGGCCCTTCTTCGTATCTCTGCGACACTGGTATCACCATGCCCAAGCCCGGAGAACTCACTTTCGTCGCCCCCCGCGGAGCCAAGAAGCCGCCGCGGCACCTCGCCGACCTCACGCCCGCCGAGCGGAAGGAGGCCGTCGCCGCGATCGGCGAGAAGCCGTTCCGCGCCAAGCAGCTGTCCACCCACTACTTCGCGCGGTACGCGCACGATCCCGCCGAGTGGACGGACATTCCGGCCGGCTCGCGGGAGAAGCTGGCCGGGGAGCTGCTGCCCGATCTGATGTCCGTGGTGCGGCACATCTCGTGCGACGACGACACCACCCGTAAGACCCTGTGGCGGCTGCACGACGGCACGCTCGTCGAGTCGGTGCTCATGCGCTACCCGGACCGGGTGACCATGTGCATCTCCTCGCAGGCCGGCTGCGGGATGAACTGCCCGTTCTGCGCGACCGGACAGGCGGGCCTCGACCGGAACCTGTCGACCGCCGAGATCGTGCACCAGATCGTGGACGGCATGCGGTCCCTGCGCGACGGGGAGGTGCCCGGGGGACCGGCGCGGCTCTCCAACATCGTGTTCATGGGCATGGGCGAGCCGCTCGCGAACTACAAGCGGGTCGTCGGCGCCATCCGGCGGCTCACCGACCCCGAGCCGGACGGCCTTGGTCTCTCCCAGCGCGGGATCACCGTCTCCACGGTCGGGCTCGTGCCGGCCATGCTGCGCTTCGCCGACGAGGGCTTCAAGTGTCGGCTCGCGGTCTCGCTCCACGCCCCGGACGACGAGCTGCGTGACACCCTGGTGCCGGTCAACACGCGCTGGAAGGTGCGTGAGGTCCTCGACGCGGCTTGGGAGTACGCGGAGAAGTCCGGCCGCCGGATCTCCATCGAGTACGCGCTCATCCGGGACATCAACGACCAGGCCTGGCGCGGTGACCTCCTGGGCCGGCTGCTCAAGGGGCGTCGGGTGCACGTCAACCTGATCCCGCTGAACCCGACGCCGGGTTCGAAGTGGACCGCGTCCCGTCCCGAGGACGAGAAGGCCTTCGTCGAGGCCATCGCGCGCCACGGCGTCCCGGTGACCGTGCGGGACACCCGGGGCCAGGAGATCGACGGTGCCTGTGGACAGCTGGCCGCCGCCGAACGCTGACCTTGTACTCTGAGGTCGAACACATCTCCATATTCCGACAGGGGAGCGCCACAGCGCTGAGAGTGCGGTCACCGTAGGACCGCAGACCCTCTGAACCTTGCCCAGGTCATTCTGGGTAGGAAGTTCGGTCGTTAACTCAAGCTGTTGCGCCCTGCCCGCGTCCGGTCCGCCGGCCGTGGGCAGGGCCGCGTCTCTTCCTGGTCACACCCAGGAGGAATCTCAGTGAGCACCAAGAAGATGGCCGCCGCCGCGCTCGTCGCCGCGCTGGGCGTCACCAGCCTCGCCGCCTGCGGCACCGAGGACGTCCGCGACGCCGCGGGCAAGTCCGGCACGCCCGCCCCGAAGACCGTGACCCTCGTCAGCCACGACTCCTTCAACGCCTCCAAGGAAGTCCTCGCGGAGTTCACGAAGCAGACCGGCTTCACCGTCAAGGTCCTCAAGAGCGGCGACGCCGGCGAGGCCGTCAACAAGGAGATCCTGACCAAGGGCTCCCCGCAGGGTGACGTCTTCTTCGGCGTCGACAACACCCTGCTCTCCCGCGCCCTCGACAACGGCATCTTCGTCCCGTACGAGGCCAAGGGCCTGGACCGCGTCCCGGCGGAGTACCGGCTCGACAAGGAGCACCGGGTCACGCCGATCGACTCCGGCGACATCTGCGTCAACTACGACAAGAAGTACTTCGCCGACAAGAAGCTGGCGCCGCCGCAGACCTTCGACGACCTGGCGGAGCCCGCGTACAAGAACCTCCTCGTCGTCGAGAACCCCGAGCGGTCCTCCCCGGGCCTCGGCTTCCTCCTCGGTACGGCCGCGAAGTACGGCGACGACGGCTGGCAGGACTACTGGACGAAGCTCAAGGCCAACGGTGTGAAGACCGTCGACAGCTGGGAGCTCGCCTACAACCAGGAGTTTTCCGGCTCGGCCGGCGGCAAGCAGGCCAAGGGCGACCGGCCGCTCGTCGTCTCGTACGCCTCCAGCCCGCCGGTCGAGGTGCTCTACGGCGAGCCGCAGCCGAAGGTGGCGCCCACCGGCGTCTCCACAGGCACCTGCTTCCGGCAGACCGAGTTCGCCGGCCTCCTGAACGGGGCGAAGAACCCCGAGGGCGGCAAGGCGCTGATCGACTTCCTGATCTCGAAGAAGTTCCAGGAGGACATGCCGCTCCAGATGTTCGTCAACCCGGTGGCGAAGGACGCCGCCCTGCCGGAGCTCTTCACGAAGCACGGTGTGGTCGTCGACAAGCCGGAGACCATGGCGCCGGAGAAGATCGCCGAGAAGCGCGACCCGTGGATCCAGCAGTGGTCGTCGCTCGTCCTGAAGTGACCCGTCCGAAGTGACACGAGGGACACGCGACCTGCGGGGGAGCGCGGCGCGGCTGGGGCTCATGGCCCTGCCCGTCGCGTTCTTCGGGGTCTTCTTCGCCTGGCCCGTGGCGTCGATCGTCGAGCGCGGGCTGCGACCCGACGGGGCCTGGCGGTTCGGGCGGATCGGCGAGACGCTGAGCCGCCCGGACATCCTCGACGTGCTCGGGTTCACGGCGTGGCAGGCGCTCGCGTCCACGGGACTCACCCTGCTCGTCGCGCTGCCGGGGGCGTATGTCTTCGCGCGGTTCGACTTCCCCGGCAAGGGCGTCCTGCGGGCCGTGGTCACGGTGCCGTTCGTGCTGCCGACGGTCCTCGTCGGCACGGCGTTCCTCGCGCTCGTCGGCCGGGGCGGGCTCACGGACGAGGTGTGGGGGCTGCGGCTCGACACCAGCGTCTGGGCGATCCTCCTCGCCCATGTCTTCTTCAACTACGCGGTCGTCGTACGGACCGTCGGCGGGCTCTGGTCCCAGCTCGACCCGCGCCAGGAGGAGGCCGCCCGGGTCCTCGGCGCCTCGCGCTGGACGGCCTGGCGGACGGTGACACTGCCCGCCCTCGTCCCTGCGGTGTCGGCCGCCGCCCTGATGGTCTTCCTCTTCACCTTCACCTCCTTCGGCGTCGTGCAGATCCTCGGCGGGAACGCGTACTCCACCCTGGAGGCGGAGATCTACCGGCAGACCGCGCGGCTGCTCGACCTGCCGACGGCCGCCGTCCTGACCCTCGTCCAGTTCCTCGCGGTCGGCGCGATCCTGGCCGTGCACGCGTGGACGGTACGGAGACGGGAGACCGCGCTCAGGCTCGTACCGCCGGAGCGGACCGCGCACCGGCCGCGCGGCGCGGGGCAGTGGGCGCTGCTCGGGGGAGTCCTCCTCTCGGTGGCGCTGCTCATCCTGCTGCCGCTCGGCGTGCTCGTGGAACGTTCCTTCGCCGGGCCTGACGGGTACGGGCTCGGCTACTACCGGGCGCTCGGCTCGCTCGACGAGGCCGGCACCTTCCTTGTACCGCCCCTGGAGGCGATCGGGAACTCGCTGCGGTACGCGGTCGCCGCCACCGGCATCGCGGTGCTCATCGGGGGGCTCGCCGCGGCGGCGCTCACCCGGCGGGCCGGGCGGCTCGTACGGGGCTTCGACGCGCTCCTCATGCTGCCGCTCGGGGTGTCCGCCGTCACCGTCGGCTTCGGGTTCCTCATCACCCTCGACGAGCCGCCGTTCGACCTGAGGGCCAGCTGGATCCTCGTCCCCCTCGCCCAGGCCCTGGTCGGCGTCCCCTTCGTCGTACGGACGATGCTGCCGGTCCTGCGGGCGGTCGACGAACGGCTGCGGGAAGCGGCGGCCGTGCTCGGCGCCTCGCCGTGGCGGGCCTGGCGGGAGGTGGACCTGCCGCTGGTGCGGCGGGCGCTGCTCATCGCCGCCGGGTTCGCCTTCGCGGTCTCGCTCGGCGAGTTCGGCGCGACGGTCTTCATCGCCCGGCCCGAGAGCCCGACGCTTCCGGTGGCGGTGGCGCGGCTCCTCGGTCGGCCCGGCGAACTCAACTACGGCCAGGCGATGGCCCTCTCGACGATCCTCATGGTGGTGTGCGCGGTGTCCCTGCTGCTGCTCGAACGGCTCCGGACCGACCGGACGACCGGGGAGTTCTGATGCTGAGACTCGACGGGGCGACCGTACGGTTCGGGGCACGGGCCGCGCTCGACGCCGTGGACCTGGAGGTCGCCGACCACGAGATCGTGTGCGTGCTCGGCCCCAGCGGCAGCGGCAAGTCCACGCTGCTGCGGGCCGTCGCGGGACTCCAGGCGCTCGACGGTGGCCGGGTGCTGCTCGGCGGCGCCGACCAGAACGGGGTGCCGGTGCACCGGCGCGGGGTCGGCCTGATGTTCCAGGACCATCAGCTGTTCCCGCAGCGGGACGTCGGCGGCAACGTCGCCTTCGGGCTGAAGATGCGGGGGGCGGGCCGCGCCGAGCAGGCCGAACGGGTCGCGGAGCTGCTCGACCTCGTCGGCCTGCCGGGCGCCGAGCGGCGGTCCGTCGCCGCGCTCTCCGGCGGCGAGCAGCAGCGGGTGGCGCTGGCCCGCGCCCTGGCGCCCCGGCCCCGGCTGCTCATGCTCGACGAGCCCCTCGGCCAGCTCGACCGGGGGCTGCGGGAGCGGCTCGTCGTGGAGCTGCGGCAGCTGTTCGGGCGGCTCGGGACGACGGTCCTCGCGGTCACCCACGACCAGGGCGAGGCGTTCGCGCTCGCGGACCGGGTGGTGGTCATGCGGGACGGGCACATCGCCCAGTCGGGTGCACCCGTCGAGGTCTGGTCGCGGCCGGCCTCGGAGTTCGTGGCCCGCTTCCTGGGCTTCGACAACGTGGTGGCCGCGCGGGTGAGCGGGGCGGTCGCGGACACGGTGTGGGGGCGGATCCCGGTGCCGGAGGGCGCGCCGCAGGGCGAGCGGCGGCTCCTGGTCAGGCCGGGCGGGGTCCGGCTCGCGGCCGGTGGCCTGAGCTGCCGGGTCGAGTCCCGGACGTTCCGGGGCAGCCATGTGGAGGTACGGCTCCGTCCGGCGGACGGACCGCCGCTGGACGCCGAGCTTCCGCTGCGGGAGGTGCCGGAGGAGGGCGCCGAGGTGGGGGTGGTCTTCCGGGCGGAGGACGTGGTGGTGCTCGGCGACGACACCCCGTAGCGGGTGCGATGAGTTCTCCCCGCCGGGGGAGTCTCCTTGTCGTACGTAATTCGTCTTCGTCGACCACACAGGAGTGACAGTCGTGGCCCAGCTGCTCAGAGTGCAGAACTTCATGGTCTCGTCCGACGGGTTCGGTGCCGGTGAGGGCCAGAGCCTGGAGCGGCCGTTCGGGCACGCGGATCCGGGGGAGCTGTTCGCGTGGGCGGGAGCCACGGCGAGCTGGCCCAGGCGCACCGACGCCGGGGGCAGCCGCGGTCTCGACGACTACTTCACGCGGGACTTCGCCCGGAACATCGGCGCCGAGATCATGGGGCGCAACAAGTTCGGGCCGCAGCGAGGGCCGTGGGCGGACGAGGAGTGGCAGGGCTGGTGGGGTGACGAGCCGCCGTTCCACACGCCGGTGTTCGTCCTGACGCACCACCCGCGCCCGTCGTTCACGCTCTCGGACACGACGTTCCACTTCGTCGACGGCGACCCGGCGACGGTCCTCGCGACGGCGCGGGAGGCGGCGAGGGGCAAGGACGTGCGCCTCGGCGGCGGTGCCACCACGATCCGGGAGTTCCTCGACGCCGATCTCGTCGACACCCTGCACGTCGCCGTGGCACCGGTGAAGCTGGGGGCGGGGGTACGGCTCTGGGAGTCGCCCGACGAGCTGCTCGACCGGTACCACCGCGATGTCGTGCCGAGCCCCAGCGGCGACGTGACGCACCACCTGTACTGGCGGAAGTGACCGGGGGCCCTGCCGCGGGCTAGGCCTTCGCGAGCCGTTCCAGCGCCGCCGGTGCCTCCTCGACCGAGTCCACCAGGGCGATCCGGGCGGCCATCGGGCGGCCCGCGGCCAGGGCTTCGAGCAGCGGCCAGGCCGGGAGGCGCTCGGTCCAGTGGGCGCGGTCGACCAGGACCATCGGGGTCGGGGCGCCGGGGAGCGCGTAGTAGTTCGGGGTCGCGTTGCCGAAGATCTCCTGGACCGTGCCGGCCGCGCCCGGCAGGAAGACGACGCCCGCCGTGGAGCGGGCGAGGAGGCCGTCCTCCCTGGTGGCGTTGGCGAAGTACTTGGCGATGTGGCCCGCGAAGGCGTTCGGCGGCTCGTGGCCGTAGAACCAGGTGGGGAGGCCGACCGAGTCGCCGCCGTGCGGCAGGAGGGCCCGGACCCGGAAGGCCGCGCGGGCCCAGTCCGTCACCGAGGGCGTGAACGACGGGACCTCGGCGAGCAGGTCGAGGGCCTCGCCCAGGGCTTCGTCGGGCAGTGGCGCCGCATACGCCCCGAGGTTCGCCGCCTCCATCGCGCCGGGGCCGCCGCCGGTCGCCACGGTGAGTCCGGCGCGCGCCAGCGACCTGCCGAGCCGGGCGGCGCCCGCGTACGCCTCCGTGCCCCGGCCCATCGCGTGGCCGCCCATGACACCGACGACCGGGGTGCCGTCGACGAGCTCGTCGAGCGCGTCGGACACGGCGTCGTCGTGGATCGAGCGGAGCATCGAGGCGAAGATGTCGCCGTCGGCCCGGGTCCAGCCGAACCACGCGTACGCGCGCGCGTCGGGCGTCCCCTCGTAACCCGTCTAAAAAACGTGATCCCGTCGTACAGCTCCTCGGGGGAGTACAGCGACGCCCGGTACGGGTCGAAGGGCAGGTCGGGTACGGGCGGGAAGACGAGGGCCCCGTCGGCGCGGACCTTGGCGGCGGCCTCCGGTTCCATCGGGCAGCCGAGGAAGACGGCGCCGGTGGTGACCGCGGTGAGCAGGGCGAAGGTCCGGTCGACGAGGTCGACCGACTGCACCCGGCACCCGGCGAGCGAGCCCGGCCCGGCGAGCGCCGTGTCGAACGCGTCGAGGGTGTGGATCTCGCGCCCGTGGCCGCGCGGTCCGGGCGGCAGATGGGCCGGGGGAAGCGTCGCCATGGGTTTCACGATAGGGGCCGCCCGCGTGGGCGGCCCCCTGCGCGGGTCTCAGCCGGTGAGCGGCGCGCCCCTGCGCGGGTCTCAGCCGGTGAGCGGCAGCGCCGCCAGTTCCGCCACGATCCACGTCAGCGGCAGGAACACCGCGAGCAGGACGCCCGCGCGCATCAGGGCCGCCGTGCGCAGGACCGTCGGTGGGGCGCCGATGCGGAGGAGGGCCTCGGTGGTGTGGGCCCGGCCCTGCTTGGACTCCAGCGCGGCGGTCAGGAGGGTGGCCGTCGTGCAGGCCAGGATCAGGGTCGCGCCCAGGCTGGTGAGCGGGCCGAACGCGTCGGAGCCCGCCTTCGAGTCGTACAGCGCCGCCGCCGCGAGGGTTCCGGAGATCACCGCGCTCACCACGCCGAGGGGCCGGCCGATGCGGCGGGACTCGTCCATCAGGACACGGCCCGCGAGCAGCCGGGTGGCGCCGGGCCGCACCGCCTGGAGGAGCCGGCCGCAGCCGTGGGTGATGCCGGGGCCGGCCATCGCGAGACCGCAGGCGGTGAGGACCCAGCCGGCCAGGACGCCCGCCGGGTTGCCGTCGAAGCGGCCCGGCAGCGGGAGGCCGCCCCCGGAGCCGCCCCGGCCCGCGTACGTCTCGATCGCCAGGCCGACCGCGATCAGGGCGACGCCCCACGGCAGCCCCGACGGCACCGCCTTCTCCGCGCCCTCCGGTTCGGCGGGCGCCGGCCGCGGGCGCAGCGCCACGCCCGCGGCCGTGGCCGCGACGACGGGCAGCACGGCGAGCAGGGTGAGGGCCGCGGCGAGCGGGATCGGCTGGTCGGCGGCGAGGAGTTCCGCGGCGGCCCCGTCGAAGGGCAGGCCCGTGATGTCGCCGCGCAGGTGCAGATAGAACAGCAGTGCGACCATGGAGCCGAGCGTGCAGGCGACGGCCGTCGACGCGGCGGCGATCGCCGTGAGCCGGGCGGGGCCGAGGCCGACCGCCGAGAGCCCGGGCCGGGGGCGGGTGCTGGGGTCGGTACGGGCCACGGCGACGGCGAACTGGACGGTGGCGGCCAGCGGCAGGGCGCACCAGAGCAGCCGCAGGGCGGACGCCGAGGAGCGTTCCGGGTGCCCGACGGCGTACCCGAGGGTGCACAGCAGCAGGAAGCCCACCCCCGCGGCCGCGGCCGCGACGGCGAGTCGGCGGGTCAGGACGAGGGGGTGGGCCCCTCGGGCTAGGCGGAGAGCGAGCACGCGGCGACGCCCTCCGCCCCTGACACCGGGGGTACGGCGCCGACCCTGCGTCCGTCGAGGAGCGCGACCGTGCGGTCGGCGAGGGCGGCGACCTCGCCGTCGTGGGTGGCGAGGAGCACGGTGATGTCGTGCGAGCGGGCGGCGGCCGTCAGGGTGCGCAGGAGCTGCGCGCCCTCGGCCCGGTGCAGGGTGGCGGTGGGTTCGTCCGCGAACAGCACCGACGGGGTGGTGACCAGGGCGCGGGCGGTGGCGATCCGCTGGCGTTGGGGCCGGGTGAGGGCGTGCGGGCGTTTCCGGGCGCAGGCGCCGATGTCGAGTCGCTCGAGCCACTCCATGGCGGCGGTCTTCGCGGCCCGGTGGGAGACCCCGCGGAGCAGCAGCGGCAGGGCGGTGTTCTCCCAGCCGGTGAGTTCGGGGACGAGGCCGGGTTCGGGGTCGATCCAGCCGAAGCGGTCGCGCCGGAGCCGTTCGCGGGCGGCGGGGGCCAGGGTGTGCACGGGGCTGCTGTTGAACCAGACCTCGCCCTGCTGGGCGAGGAGCTGGCCGGACAGGCAGCGCATGAGGGTGGTCTTGCCGCTGCCGCGCGGGCCGACGAGGGCGAGGATCTCGCCTTCGCGGACGCCGAGGGAGACGCCGCTGAGCGCGTCGGTTCCGCCCAGGGCGCAGTGCAGGGAACGCGCCCAGAGCACGTCGTTGTCCGGTGGGGCCATCGCGTACACCTCGATGTCGGATCCGATCTGAGTTCCCCCGTCCGGGGGAACGAAGAGACGGGCCTGTCGGTCACTGGCTCCGTGGGGTTCCAGGGCACGGCCAGGGATGCACCGTAAGGATTCAGATCCGCTTGTACGGACAGCACACGGCCCGGGCCGCCGCCATCCACTCGGATGGCCGCATGCCCGGGCCGGGGTCACGCCGTGAGGGCGGCGTGATGCTGGGGGGACCGCTGACTAGCCGGCGGTCCTTACAGCTTGGTCCACGCCTCGGTGAGCACCGAGCGCAGGATGCCTTCGATCTCGTCGAAGGTGCCCTGGTCGGCGATCAGCGGCGGGGCCAGCTGGATGACCGGGTCGCCACGGTCGTCGGCACGGCAGTACAGGCCGTTCTCGAACAGCGCCTTGGAGAGGAAGCCGTACAGGACGCGCTCGGTCTCCTCGTCCGTGAAGGACTCCTTGGTGGCCTTGTCCTTGACGAGCTCGATGCCGTAGAAGAAGCCGTTGCCGCGGACGTCGCCGACGATCGGGAGGTCGTGCAGCTTCTTCAGGGTGTTGAAGAAGTTGCCCTCCTGGTCGAGGACGTGCTGGTTCAGGCCTTCCTTGTCGAAGATGTCGAGGTTGGCGATCGCGACCGCCGACGACACCGGGTGGCCACCGAAGGTGTAGCCGTGGAGGAAGGTGTTGTCGCCCTTGTAGAACGGCTCCGCGATGCGGTCCGAGACGATGCAGGCACCGATCGGGGAGTAGCCCGAGGTCATGCCCTTGGCGCAGGTGATCATGTCGGGCACGTAGCCGAACTTGTCACAGGCGAACATCGTGCCGAGGCGGCCGAAGGCGCAGATCGTCTCGTCGGAGACGAGCAGCACGTCGTACTGGTCGCAGATCTCGCGGACCCGCTGGAAGTACCCGGGCGGCGGCGGGAAGCAGCCACCGGCGTTCTGCACCGGCTCCAGGAAGACGGCCGCGACGGTGTCGGCGCCCTCGAAGAGGATCTCCTGCTCGATCTGGTCGGCGGCCCAGCGGCCGAAGGCCTCCGGGTCGTCGCCGTGGATCGGGGCGCGGTAGATGTTGGTGTTCGGCACCTTGTGCGCGCCGGGGACCAGCGGCTCGAAGGGGGCCTTCAGGGCCGGCAGACCCGTGATGGACAGGGCGCCCTGCGGGGTGCCGTGGTAGGCGACCGCGCGCGAGATGACCTTGTACTTGGTGGGCTTGCCCTGCAGCTTGAAGTACTGCTTGGCGAGCTTCCACGCGGTCTCGACGGCCTCGCCGCCACCGGTGGTGAAGAACACCTTGTTCAGGTCGCCCGGGGCGTAGTCGGCCAGGCGCTCGGCCAGCTCGACGGCCTTGGGGTGCGCGTACGACCACACGGGGAAGAACGCGAGCTCCTTGGCCTGCTTGTACGCGACCTCGGCCAGCTCCTCGCGGCCGTGTCCGGCGTTGACGACGAAGAGACCCGCGAGACCGTCGAGGTAGCGCTTGCCCTTGTCGTCGAAGATGTAGGTGCCCTCACCACGCACGATGGTGGGGACGGGCGAGTTCTCGTACGACGACATGCGGGTGAAGTGCATCCACAGGTGGTCGTAGGCGGACTTTGAGAGGTCGCTTCGGGACTGGGTCACGGTTATCGAGTTCCCCACATATAGGTCTGCTTCTTGAGCTTGAGGTAGACGAAGCTCTCGGTGGAGCGCACGCCGGGGAGGGTGCGGATGCGCTTGTTGATCACATCCAGCAGGTGGTCGTCGTCCTCACAGACGACCTCCACCATGAGGTCGAAGGAGCCCGCGGTCATCACCACGTACTCGCATTCGGCCATGGCCGTCAGGGCTTCCGCAACCGGATCCAGGTCACCCTCGACGTTGATGCCGACCATCGCCTGCCGTCGGAAACCCACGGTGAGGGGGTCGGTGACGGCGACGATCTGCATGACGCCCTGGTCGAGCAGCTTCTGGACGCGCTGCCTCACGGCGGCTTCGGAGAGGCCGACGGCCTTGCCTATCGCCGCGTAAGGACGGCGGCCGTCCTCCTGGAGCTGTTCGATGATCGCCAGGGAGACGGCGTCGATCGTCGGGGACGAACCGGTTCCGGTTCTGGAGTCTGTGCTTCGACTGGCCACGTCTTCACTGTGCACCGAGATTGGCCGTCGTGCAACCCCAGAGCGATGTAA
This sequence comes from Streptomyces sp. NPDC002773, assembly GCF_040295605.1. Lineage (NCBI taxonomy): Bacteria > Bacillati > Actinomycetota > Actinomycetes > Kitasatosporales > Streptomycetaceae > Streptomyces > Streptomyces sp. NPDC002773. The sequence goes on along the minus strand of NZ_JBEOVO010000009.1, from coordinate 100,037 downwards.
TTCGTTGTGAGCGGCCCCGAATCTCACTGAATCCGAAGTTGCGGGGGGTCGGGGCTGTTGAAAGCGTCCGTCGAGCGACTACCCTGGGGTGTCTCGCCCATCGGGACGCGCACAAGGACGTGCGACGACAGAACGTGACAGGAGGGGTGGCCAAGTGACCACCGAGCTGCGCCGGCTGCGTAACTACATCAACGGGGAGTTCCGCGACGCGGCCGACGGCCGCACCATCGACGTGGTCAACCCGGTCGACGGTGAGGTGTACGCCACCTCCCCGCTTTCCGGGCAGGCCGACGTCGACGCCGCCATGGAGGCCGCCGCGGCCGCCTTCCCCGCCTGGCGTGACAGCACCCCGGCCGAGCGCCAGAAGGTGCTCCTCAAGATCGCGGACGCGTTCGAGGAGCGTGCCGAGGACCTCATCGCCGCCGAGGTGCTGAACACCGGCAAGCCGACCGCCCTCGTCGCGAGCGAGGAGGTGCCGCCGATGCTGGACCAGATCCGCTTCTTCGCCGGTGCCGCCCGGATGCTCGAGGGCCGCTCGGCCGGCGAGTACATGGAGGGCATGACCTCCATGATCCGCCGCGAGCCGGTGGGTGTCTGCGCCCAGGTCGCGCCGTGGAACTACCCGATGATGATGGCCGTGTGGAAGTTCGCCCCGGCCCTCGCCGCGGGCAACACCGTCGTCCTCAAGCCCTCGGACACGACCCCCGCGTCGACCGTCCTGATGGCCGAGATCATCGGGCAGATCGTCCCCAAGGGCGTCTTCAACGTCATCTGCGGCGACCGCGAGACCGGCAAGACCATGGTCGAGCACCCGACCCCGGCGATGGCCTCCATCACCGGCTCCGTCCGCGCCGGCATGCAGGTCGCCGAGTCGGCGGCCAAGGACGTCAAGCGCGTCCACCTGGAGCTGGGCGGCAAGGCCCCCGTCGTGGTCTTCGAGGACACCGACATCGACAAGGCCGTCGAGGACATCTCCGTCGCCGGCTTCTTCAACGCCGGCCAGGACTGCACCGCCGCCACCCGCGTCCTCGTGCACGAGTCCATCCACGACGAGTTCGTCGCCGCCCTCGCCAAGGCCGCCGCCGAGACGAAGACCGGTCAGCCGGACGACGAGGACGTGCTGTACGGCCCGCTCAACAACGCCAACCAGCTGAAGCAGGTCACCGGCTTCATCGACCGCCTCCCGGCCCACGCCAAGGTCGAGGCCGGCGGTCACCGCGTCGGCGACAAGGGCTACTTCTACGCCCCGACCGTCGTCTCCGGCCTCAAGCAGGACGACGAGATCGTGCAGAACGAGGTCTTCGGCCCGGTCATCACCGTCCAGTCCTTCACGGACGAGGCCCAGGCCCTCTCGTACGCCAACGACATCGAGTACGCCCTCGCGTCCTCCGTCTGGACCAAGGACCACGCGCGCGCGATGCGCATGTCCAAGGCGCTCGACTTCGGCTGTGTGTGGATCAACACCCACATCCCGCTGGTCGCCGAGATGCCCCACGGCGGCTACAAGAAGTCCGGCTACGGCAAGGACCTCTCCGCGTACGGCTTCGAGGACTACACGCGCATCAAGCACGTCATGACCTCCCTGGGCTGACCCTCCCGGCCCCGCCGACCGCGGCCCCGACACCTTGATCGACAGGGTGTCGGGGCCGCGGTCCTTCGCTCGACGGACCGTCCATTGCCGCAGGTGGTGGGGGGCCGGGATGCTGCTCGGGTGAGAGCGACAGCCAGGAAGAACATGTCCCGCCGGTCCCTGCTGCGCGGTGTCGGCGCCATCGGCGGTGCCGGGGCCGTGGGCCTGCTCGCCGGATGCGGGGTCCCCGCCGCGTACGTCGACGAGAGGGACCGGGCCGGCCGCGACCTGTCCGCCCGCGACCGTACGCTCGACTTCGCCAACTGGCCGCTCTACATCGACACCGACGACGAGAGCCCCGGGAAGCGCCCCACCCTCGACGCCTTCCGCTCGCGCACCGGGATCTCCGTCCGCTACACGGAGGAGATCAACGACAACGACGAGTTCTTCGGGAAGATCGGCCCGGCCCTGATGAACCACCAGGAGACCGGGCGGGACCTGATCGTCGTCAGCGACTGGATGGCGGCCCGCTTCGTTCGTCTCGGCTGGGTCCAGGAGATGGACCGCGCCGCGCAGCCGAACGTCGCCGCACACCTCAACCCGCAACTGCGCCTCCCCGCCTTCGACCAGGGGCGGCTGCACAGCGTCCCCTGGCAGTCCGGGATCACCGGCATCGCGTACAACCGCAGGAAGCTCGGCAGGGAACTCCGCTCGACCAAGGACCTGTGGGCCGACGACCTGCGCGGCAAGGTGACGCTGCTGTCCGGCCTCGACGAGTCCTTCGCGCTGCTCATGCTGGGCAACGGCGTCGACGTCACCCGGTGGACCGGCGACGACTTCCACGCCCTGTGCGAGCAGATCGAGGGCCTCGTCCGCGCGAAGCACATCCGCCGTTTCACCGGCAACGACTACATCAAGGACCTGTCCACCGGCGACGTGCTGGCCTGCCAGGCGTACTCCGGCGACGTCATCCAACTCCAGGCCGACAACCCGGACATCGAGTTCGTCGTCCCCGAGGAGGGCGCCGAGCTGTGGGCCGAGTCCCTGATGATCCCCAACCTCGCCCAGCACAAGACCAACGCCGAGAAGCTCGTCGACTACTACTACGAGCCCGAGGTCGCCGCCGAACTCGCCGCCTGGGTCAACTACGTCTGCCCGGTCCCGGCCGCGCAGAACGTCCTCGCGGACTCCGGCGACGAGGAGCTGGTGGCCCTCGCCGAGGACCCGCTGATCTTCCCGGACGCGACCATGCGGTCCAGACTCGCGATCGCCCGGGACATCACCTCGGAGGAGCGGCAGGCGTTCGCGAAGAGGTGGAACGCGATCGTCGGGCTGTGAGGTTCGGGGGACCTGACCGCGTCAGGCGCCCGGGTTCTGTCCGGCGGGACGTGGGCCTCAGGGTCGACGCATGATCAATCTCCAGGTCCGCAGCGAAGTCGGCGCGATCGAGGCCAGCGCCCGCGACCTGCGGCGGGCCCCGGCTTTTGAACGTGTTCAGAATGGGCGTACGCTGTGGTCATGAGCGACACGAACGGGCCGAGAGCCCTTCTCAAGCGCATCCGCGTCTGGCTGATCGTCTTCGTTGTCTGTCTGGTTCTGAGCGGGGTCACCGCCTTCCCGCTCGTCACCGAACTCCGTTACCTCGACGCCTCGCTCGACGGCTGGGCGGCGCCCGTCGCCGAACTCCTCCCGGGGCTCGCCGAGTGGATCGACCGCGTCCGCGGTGGTCTCGAGGCCGCCGACGAGCAGGCCCCGTACCTGCTCTACGGCACCGACTGGCTGGCCTTCGCCCACCTCGTCATCGCCGTCGCCTTCTACGGCGCCTACCGCGACCCCGTCCGCAACATCTGGGTCGTCGAGTTCGGCATGATCGCCTGCGTCGGCATCGTCCCGCTCGCCCTGATCTGCGGACCCATCCGGGGCATCCCCTTCTGGTGGTCGGTCATCGACATGGCCTTCGGCGTCATCGGCATCCTGCCGCTGCTCCACGTGCGCCGGCTGATCAAGCGGCTTGAGGCGGCCGGGACCGGGGCGGTCGCGTCGGTGCCCGTGCCGACCGCCTAGCCCGGCAGGCCGTACGCCGCCACCATGACGTTCAGGGCGGTCGGGTTCATGTCCTGGCCCTTCGCGTCGGTGGAGTTGACGCTGTAGACGAGGGTGCGTGCGCCGTCGCGGGTCGACGCGATGGCCGCGTTGTAGCCCCAGCGGCCGCCCGTCTTGCCCCATACCTCGCGTCCGCCGAGCTTCTTCATCGACAGGCCGGCGGAGTACGCGGCCGGGGCGCCGGTCTTCGCGTCCGGGACCTGGGGCAGCGTGAACATCTCCTCCAGGAGCGGTCCGCGCACCACCCGGCCCGCGAACAGCTCCCGGGTGAACCGCTCCAGGTCGGCGGTGGTCGACACCAGGTCGCCGGCCGCCCAGCCGTCCGTCGTCCGCCACACCGAGACATCGCGCAGCCCGGTCGTCCCGTCGTCGAGCCGCATCGTCTGGTAGCCGTGGTTGTACGGGCCGGTGATCTCGGCGGCCGTCCCCGGCAGGTAGGTGTCCCGCAGGCCGAGCGGGCGCAGGATGCGGCGCTCCACCTGGCGCTCGTACGAGTCGCCCGTCACGCGTTCGACGATCAGGCCGGCCACCGTGTACCCGATGTTCAGGTAGTGCTGCCGGGTGCCCGGCCGGAACTCGCGCGGCTTCGCCGTCGCCGAGCGGACCATCGCCTCCGGGCTGTGGATGTCGAAGCGGTGCGCGTACCACTCCTCCACCGTGTCTCCCACGGCCAGGTCGGGGGCCGGGATGCCGTGGGTGTGGTTCAGGAGCTGGCGTACGGTCACCGTCGCGTACCGGCCGGGGATCAGCTCCGGCAGGTACGAGCGGGCCGTGCGGTCCAGGTCGATCCGGCCCTCGGACGCCAGCTGAAGGACGGTCGCCGCCGTGAAGACCTTCGTCACCGAACCGGCTCGGAAGCGGGCGGCCGGGTCCGCCGGGGCGTTCGTCTCCAGGTCGTGGACGCCCGAACTGCCCTGCCAGGAGCCCTCGGTGCCGCCGATCCGGACGAGCGCGGCGGTGGCGTCGGCGCGGGGGAGACCCGCGATCACCGCGCTCAGGTCCGGGCTGACCGGCCGCGTGGCCGACACGGCCGCCGGGGGTGTCGCGAAGGCCGGGGTCAGGGCGGGGCCTGCCGCCACTCCCAGGACCAGGGCGGCGGCGAGCAGCGTGCGGGTGGACTTCCTCATGGTCAACTCCGGTGGTGTGAGCCGTCGTTCTCGATGGCTCCATCCTGCTGACCAGAGATGATTGGCGGATCGCCCGCACCGGCGGTCTTCCGCCGGTCAGTTCCTCCCCGGCGCGGGGGACCCGCCTCCCCCGGGCGGGGGAGACCCCACGGCCACCAGGCCCGTCTCGTACGCGCAGATCACCGCCTGGATCCGGTCGCGCAGGCCCAGCTTGGCGAGCACGTTCCCCACGTGCGTCTTCACCGTGTGGTCGCTGACCACCAGCTCCGCCGCGATCTCCGCGTTGGACAGACCGCGCGCGAGCAGCAGCAGCGTCTCCCGCTCCCGGCCCGTCAGCACGTCGAGCCGGGGGTCGGGGCCCGCGGCCGTCCGGCGCGGGCCGCCCGCCGTGTACTGCTCCACGAGCCGCCGCGCCACGGACGGCGCGAGCAGCGAGTCGCCCGCCGCCACCACCCGTACCGCGTGCACCAGATCGTCGCGCCGCACGTCCTTGAGGAGGAAGCCGCTCGCGCCCGCGTGCAGCGCCTCGTACACGTACGCGTCGGTGTCGAAGGTCGTCAGCATCACCGTCCGGCAGCCGGACTCCGCGCTGATCGCCCGGCAGGCCTCGATGCCGTCGGTCCCCGGCATCCGGATGTCGAGCAGCGCCACGTCCGGCGTGAGCCGGCGCACCGCCTCGACCGCCTCCGCCCCGTCCCCGGCCTCCGCCACCACCTCGATGTCCGGCTGCGCGCCCAGGATCATCGCGAAGCCGCTGCGGACCAGTTCCTGGTCGTCCGCGACCACCACCCGGATCGTCATGCCCCCACCTCCGCCGTGGAGGGTACGGGGAGCAGGACCCGCACCTCGAATCCGCGGCCGCCGGGTCCCGGGCCGGTGGTCGCCGTCCCGCCGTGCGCGGCGGCCCGCTCCCGGATGCCGAGGAGGCCGTGGCCGCCGGAGCCGCCCCGCGGGCCGCGCCCGTCGTCGGTCACCGTGACGCGCAGGACGCCGTCCGCCCGGGAGAGCCGGACCTCGGCCGTACGGGCGTCCGCGTGCTTGACGACGTTCGTCAGCGCCTCCTGCACGATCCGGTAGACGCTCGCGCCGGTCGCCGCGGGCAGCGCGGCCCGCACTCCGCCCTCCGTCGTGTACGTGACGGCAAGGCCGCTGCCCCTGACCCGCTCCACCAGTCCGGGAAGCGCGGCGAGGTCCGGCTGCGGCTCCAGGGGCGCGGCGCTCTCGGAGTTCTCGGGGCTCTCGCGCAGCAGCCCCAGCATCTGCCGCAGCTGGTTCATCGCCTCACGGCCGGTCTCCGAGATCGCCTCGAACGCGGCCTCCGCACGCTCCGGTGCCACCCGTACCGCCACCGGGCCGGCCTCCGCCTGCACGATCATCAGGCTCACCGCGTGCGACAGGATGTCGTGCATCTCCCGCGCGATCCTGGCCCGTTCGCGGGCGGCGGCCCGCTCGGCCTCGATCCGGTGGGCGCGCTGCCGGGCGTCCTGGAGCCGCCCGAAGACATAGGCGGCGCCGAAGACGAACAGCGAGAAGGTCAGTTCGCGCACCGACCGGGTGTTGAGCCACACCGAGACCGGCACCGCGACCACCAGGAGCCCCGCCGTCACGAGCCGCTTCCAGGGCGGCGAGAGGAGCGCGATCGTGTAGACGATGACGAGTCCGGTGTACGGCAGCGGCTGCCCCGGCCCGTCCACGGCCACCTTGTACAGCGCACTCGCCACCACGATCGCGAGCAGTACGGCGAGGGGCGCGCGCCGCCGCCAGACCAGGGGCAGCACGGTGAGGGACGTGAGCCCGTACGCGGCCCAGGTCGCCGGTTCGAGGTCGGGCGGGCGCGGCACCACGAACGGCATCGTCATCGCCGCCTGGACGAGCAGCGCGATCCCGAGGTCCACCGCCCACGGGTTCGCGGCGCCCCAGGTCCGGGTCCGCTCCCACCGGCCGCGCGCGTCCGCCCGTATGCCCGCAAGTCCGCCCGCCCGTATGCCCATTACGGCTTGCGGCCCACCGCGCCGAACTGCGCGACCGTGGCCGCCTGGGCCGCCTCCGCGGCGGCGGGGCGCCAGCGGGCGCAGGAGACGATGCCGGGCTCCAGGACGTCGAGACCGTCCAGGAAGGACGTGAACTCGGCGCGGCTGCGGGCGGTGATCGGCGGGGTCGCGTTCTCGTTCCAGAAGGCCATCGCGGCCTTGTTGCCCTCGCCGCCGAGCTCCGGCTCCAGGGTGGGATGCGTCAGGACCAGGTAGCTGCCGGAGGGGACGGCGTCCATCAGGGTCCGCGCGATCGACCGGGCCTCGTCGGTGTCCAGGACGAAGTTGAGGATGCCGAGCATCATCACCGCGACCGGACGGGACAGGTCGAGCGTCTCCCCGGCCGCCGCCAGGATCTTCTCCGGGTCGTGCGCGTCGGCGTCCACGTACTCGGTGACCCCCTCCGGCGCGCTCGTCAGGAGCGCGCGGGCGTGGGTGAGGACGATCGGGTCGTTGTCGACGTAGACGATCCGGGCGTCGGGCGCGACCCGCTGGGCCACCTCGTGGGTGTTGTCGGCGGTCGGCAGGCCCGTACCGATGTCCAGGAACTGGCGTACGCCCGCCTCGGCGGCCAGGTGGGTCACCGCCCGCCCGAGGAACGCGCGGTCCGCGCGCGCCACTTCGCCGATGCTCGGGTAGAAGCCGGTGACCTGGTCGCCGACCGCGCGGTCCACCGGGTAGTTGTCCTTGCCGCCCAGCCAGTAGTTCCACACGCGGGCGTTGTGGGCGATGTCGGTCCGGATCCGGTCGTTCACGCGCGGGCCTTTCGCAGGACGTCGGTGAGTGTGCCGACCCGGTTCGTGGTGACCGAGTCGACCCCGTTCAAGATCAGCTTACGCATGGTGCGGGTGGTGTCCGCCGTCCAGGCCGAGACCAGCATCCCGTCCCGGTGCACCCGTTCGGTCAGCCCCCGACTGACGAGCCCGAAGCGGTAGTTGAGCCACCGCGGCCGTACCGCTTCGAGCAGGATCGGGCGGGGCGGGGCGAGCGAGGTCCAGGTGAGCGCGATCTCGGCGGCCGGGTCGGCGGCGCGCACCTGGAGCATGGCGACGGCCCCGGCGCAGTAGTACACCCGCTCCGCTGCGCCGCACTCGCGGACCGTCCCCACGATGGTGCGGACCGAGTCCTCGTCGCCGCCCGGCAGGTCCAGCATCAGCCGGCGGTCCCCGGCGGTGAGCAGCGCTTCGCGCAGGGTCGGCACCCCGCCGTAGGTCAGCTCGCGGACCTGCTCGTACGAGAGCGAGGCGAGGGGCCGGTCGTGGCGCCACAGGCGCTTCAGCGTGTCGTCGTGGAGGAGGACGGGCACCCCGTCCTTCGTCAGCCGGACGTCGACCTCGACCGCGCCCGCGCCCCGCTCGATCGCCGAACCGATCGAGCGGAGCGTGTTCTCGCGGACGCGGTACGGGTCGCCGCGATGACCCACGACGGTGACGGGCCTCCCGGCGGCTTCCCGGAAGGCGTTCGGGTCCTGGTCCCTGGCGGTGTCGGAGTCCATGGGCCCATTCTCACCGCCGTCAGCGCGCGAGCCGGCAGCCGACGCCGGTCGCCGCGGCCCGAGCCCGCCACCTGCGCCTCAGCGCGCGAGCCAGCCCTCCGTGTACGTGTCGATCTCGGCGGCGATCCGGGCCTTGCCGGCCGCGTCGAGGAACGAGGCCTCCACCGCGTTCTTCGCGAGGGCGGCGACACCGCGCTCGTCGAGACCGAGGAGACGGGCGGCGACCACGTACTCGCTGTTGAGGTCGGTGCCGAACATCGGCGGGTCGTCGCTGTTGACCGTGACGAGCACCCCGGCGTCCACCATCTGCCGGATCGGGTGCTCGTCCAGGGTGGCGACGGCCCGCGTGGCGATGTTCGAGGTCGGGCAGACCTCCAGGGCGATGCGGTGCTCCGCCAGGTACGCCAGGAGCGCCGGGTCCTGGACCGAGCTGGTGCCGTGGCCGATGCGCTCGGCGCCCAGGTCGTGGATCGCGTCCCAGACCGTCTGCGGACCCGTCGTCTCGCCCGCGTGCGGGACGGAGTGCAGACCGGCCGCCCGCGCCTGGTCGAAGTACGGCTTGAACTGCGGGCGCGGCACCCCGATCTCCGGGCCGCCGAGACCGAAGGAGACCAGGCCCTCGGGGCGGAGACCGTCGGTCGTGGCGAGGCGGGTGGTCTCCTCGGCGGAGACCAGGCCGGCCTCGCCCGGGATGTCGAAGCACCAGCGCAGGACGGTGCCGAACTCGGCCTCCGCGGACTTGCGGGCGTCCTCGATCGCCGCCATGAAGGCCCGCTCGTCGATGCCCCGGCGGGTGGAGGAGTAGGGGGTGATGGTCAGCTCGGCGTACCGGATGTTCTGCCGGGCCATGTCACGGGCGATCTCGAAGGTGAGCAGCCGGACGTCCTCCGGGGTGCGGACCAGGTCGACGACCGACAGGTAGACGTCGATGAAGTGCGCGAAGTCGGTGAACGTGAAGTAGTCGGCCAGCGCCTCCGGGTCCGTGGGCACCTTGGAGTCGGGGTGACGCGCCGCCAGCTCGGCGACGATGCGGGGCGAGGCGGAGCCCACGTGGTGGACGTGCAGCTCGGCCTTGGGCAGGCCCGCGATGAAGGGATGGAGGTCGGTCATCAGGTCATCGTAGGCCGGGCGGTTCACTCCACGGGGTGAGGTCGTAGCATGACGGGACCATGATGGGGGAGGCCCATGTCTGAAAACCGAGACCAGTCGCGGGACGGGTACGACCCGGCGGACCCGTGGGCTCCGCCGAACCGGGACGGGGTGGAGCTGAGCAAGCCGGCGACGCCGACGCCGCCACCCGTGCACGACCAGATGACCGTCACGTCGATGCCGGCCGCCAGCGGCCCCGGCGGCGACGTGCCACCGCCGCCGGTGGCCCCGGGCGGCCCGTCGGCCGCGCCCGGTGCGTACGGCTACCCGGCGGCGAACACCTCCGGCGGGTACGGCTACCCGGCGGCCGGCGCCCCCGGCGCGTACGGCTATCCGGCCGCCCCGACCCCGCCGGCGGCCTCCGGGTACGGCTACCCGGGATACGCCCAAACCGGCTGGCAGCAGCCGACCAACGGGTTGGGCATCGCCTCGATGGTGCTGGGCATCTGCGCCGTCGTGCTGTCCTTCTGCTCCTACGGCATCCTCGGCCTGGTCCTGGGCGGGATCGCGCTGCCCCTCGGGATCGTGGGCCGCAAGCGGCACCTGCGGGGCGAGGCGAACAACAAGGGGCAGGCCGTCGCCGGCATCGTGCTCGGCTCCATCGGCATCGCCCTCGGACTCGCGGGCATCGGTCTCATCATCTTCCTCGCCACGAAGGCGGACGAGTGGGACAACACCAGTGAGGATCCCTGGTCGTCGACCGGGACCTCCCTCAGCGCCCCGCGCTGAGTCTTCCGATGCCGCACCGGGCCCCGCACCTCACCGAGGTGCGGGGCCCGACGCGTCTCCCCCGCTCCGCAATCGCTCCCGCGCCTCCATCAGGGCGAAGCCCAGGAGATTCGGGCCGCGCCACCGGGCGGGATCGTGGGCGCCCGGGTCGTCGGCCGCGAGACCGATGCCCCAGACCCGGTCCACGGGGCTGGCCTCCACCAGGACACGGGTGCCCGTGCCCAGGAGGTACGCGCGCAGGGCCTCGTCCGAGGAGAACTTGTGGACACTGCCCTCCACCACGATCCCGAAGCGCTCCCGCTCCCACACCGCCTCGTCGAAGCCCCGCACGAGGCGCCCCGCCTTCTTCGCCTCGGCGGGGGTACGGGCGGTCAGCGCGGCCCGTTCGGCGTCCGCGTCCTCGAAGAGGCGGGCCTTGGCCGCCATCATCCAGTGCTCGGCCGTCGCGTAGGGGACGCCGCCGACCACGAAGCGTGCGGGCCACCACTGGCTCAGACAGCTCGCCGAGAGGCGCCCGTCGGGGTGCGGGCGGTGGCCCCAGAAGTGCAGCCACTTCACCTTCTCACCCCTGTTGACCTGCTGTGTCAGCTCCTCGATCTTGCTCATGCATGCGAGTCTGACAGCCGCCACGGACACTCCGTACGGAGATTTTCGGGGCGCCTCGACACATGGTCGACCGATTCCGTCGCGTAACCAAAAGGCAACAACGGAATCACTTGTTGGTGTGCCGTCCCTCTGTCAGGATCGGCACTCAATTCAGGCTGGGACAACGGAGAGCGTCATGGGCAACCGCTTCCAGGTGACGGACCGCTTCGCGGACGGCGCACAGTACATCGGCGGTCGGCTCCGCGCCGGAACGTCAGATCAGGAACACCACGTCATCGACCCCGCGACCGGGGAGAGCGTCTACACGTACACGCTCGCCTCCACCGCCGACGTCGACGAGGCCGTCGCCGCCGCCAAGGCCGCGTTCCCCGGCTGGGCCGGCGCCACCCCCGGCGAGCGCTCCGACGCGCTGCACCGCTTCGCCGGCGTCCTCGCCGAGTGGGCCGAGGACATCGCCCGCGTGGAGTCCCTCCAGTGCGGCAAGCCCCTCAAGCTCACCACCGAGTTCGACGTCCCCGGCACCATCGACAACACCGCCTTCTTCGCGGGGGCCGCACGCCACCTCCAGGGCCAGTCGGCCGGCGAGTACAGCGGCGACCACACCTCGTACATCCGGCGCGAACCGATCGGCGTCGTCGGCTCCATCGCCCCCTGGAACTACCCGCTCCAGATGGCCGCCTGGAAGATCCTCCCGGCGATCGCCGCCGGCAACACGATCGTCCTGAAGCCCGCCGAGCTCACCCCGCTGACCTCGCTCATGTTCGCGCAGGCCGCGACGGAGGCCGGGATCCCCGACGGCGTCATCAACATCGTCAACGGCGCGGGCCGGACCGTCGGCGAGCACCTCGTCGGCCACCCCGACGTCGTCATGACCTCCTTCACCGGCTCCACCCCCGTCGGCAAGCGGGTCGCGGAGATCGCCACCGCCACCGTGAAGCGCCTCCACCTCGAACTCGGCGGCAAGGCCCCGTTCGTCGTCTTCGACGACGCCGACCTGGAGGCCGCCGCCCACGGCGCCGTCGCCGCCTCCCTCATCAACAGCGGCCAGGACTGCACCGCCGCCACGCGCGCGTACGTCCAGCGCCCGCTCTTCGACGCCTTCGTCGCGCGCGTGGCCGAGCTGATGGAGAGCGTGCGCCTCGGCGACCCCTTCGCGCCGACCACCGACCTCGGCCCGCTGATCAGCCACGCCCAGCGCGACAGCGTCGCCGGCTTCGTCGAGCGCGCCCGCGGCTACGCCACCGTCGTCACCGGCGGCGAAGCCCCGGGGGGCGACCTCAAGGACGGTGCGTACTATCGTCCGACCCTGATCACCGGCGCCGCGCAGGACAGCGAGGTCGTGCAGTCGGAGATCTTCGGCCCGGTCCTGGTGGCACTGCCCTTCGACAGCGACGACGAGGGCATCCGGCTCGCCAACGACACCCCGTACGGGCTGGCCGCCTCCGCCTGGAGCCGGGACGTCTACCGGGCGGGCCGCGCCACCCGCGAGATCAAGGCGGGCTGCGTCTGGGTCAACGACCACATCCCCATCATCAGCGAGATGCCCCACGGCGGCACCAAGGCCTCGGGCTACGGAAAGGACATGTCGGCGTACTCCTTCGAGGAGTACACGCAGGTCAAGCACGTGATGTTCGACAACACCGCGGTCGCCGCGAAGGACTGGCACCGCACGATCTTCGGGGACCGATAGCACCTCGCCGCCGGACCAGCGGCTCACACCATCCCGAAAGGGCACAGCGCATGGAGCAGTACGAGCCCGACAGCCTGTCCGCCGCGCAGACGGCGGCGATACGACGCAGCCTGACCAGTGGCCGGGGAGCACTCAGCCGCCGTTCGATGCTGCGCGCGGGCGGTGTCGGCGCCCTCACGATCGGCGGCCTCGCGTCCCTGAGCGCCTGTGGCATCCCGCCGGCCAAGCGGGAGGGCCAGGGCCCCGAGTCCATCGACGTCTCGGCCAAGGAGAAGAGCCTCGCCTTCTCCAACTGGACCGAGTACATGGACGTCAGTGAGGACGAGAAGGGCCGCCCCACCCTGGAGGCGTTCACGAAACGCACCGGGATCAAGGTCAAGTACACCGAGGACATCAACGACAACGTCGAGTTCTTCGGCAAGATCAAGCCGCAGCTCGCGGCCGGCCAGGACACCGGCCGCGACCTGATCTGCGTCACCGACTGGCTCGCCGCCCGGATGATCCGGCTCGGCTGGGCGCAGAAGCTCGACCCGTCGAACCTGCCCCACGCGTACGCGAACCTCTCCGCCCAGTTCCGCAGCCCCGACTGGGACCCGGGCCGGTCCTACTCGTACCCGTGGACCGGTATCTCCACGGTCATCGCGTACAACGCGAAGGCGACCGGCGGCAAGAAGGTCGACTCGGTCACCCAGCTCCTGGACGACCCCTCCCTGAAGGGCCGGGTCGGCTTCCTCACCGAGATGCGCGACTCGGTCGGCATGACCCTGCTCGACATGGGCAAGGACCCGGGGAACTTCACCGACGCCGACTACGACGCGGCGATCGGGCGGCTCCAGAAGGGCGTCGACAAGAAGCAGATCCGCCGCTTCACCGGCAACGACTACACGTCGGACCTCGACAAGGGCGACCTGGCGGCCTGCCTCGCCTGGGCCGGTGACGTCATCCAGCTCCAGGCGGACAACCCGGACATCAAGTTCGCCATCCCGTCCGCCGGCTACATCACGTCCAGCGACAACCTGCTCGTCCCCACGCAGGCCCGGCACAAGACGAACGCCGAGAAGCTCATCGACTACTACTACGAGCTTCCCGTCGCCGCCCAGCTCGCCGCGTACATCAACTACGTCTGCCCCGTCGACGGGGTGAAGGACGAGCTCGCCAAGATCGACCCCGAGCTCGCGAACAACACGCTGATCCTCCCGGACAAGGCCATGGCCAAGAAGTCGCGCGCCTTCCGCTCGCTCACCAGCGCGGAGGAGACGGCGTACGAGGAGAAGTTCGCCAAGCTGATCGGCGCCTGAGGCCCACGTCGTCCACCTCTCTCACTCCCCTGGGACCACAACCCATGACTGACAACACTGCTCACACTGGAAAGAACACGGGCGGCGGCGACGTCCGTCTCACCGGGATCAGCAAGACGTACGGCTCCTTCACCGCCGTCCAGCCGCTCGACCTGACCGTCCCGCAGGGCTCCTTCTTCGCCCTCCTCGGCGCCTCCGGCTGCGGCAAGACCACCACGCTCCGCATGATCGCCGGCCTGGAGGACCCCAGCACCGGCACCGTCTTCCTCGGCGACAAGGACGTCACCGACCTCCCGCCGTACAAGCGGCCGGTCAACACCGTCTTCCAGTCCTACGCGCTCTTCCCGCACATGGACATCACCGAGAACATCGCCTTCGGTCTCCGTCGCCGCGGCATCAAGTCGGTGAAGAAGCAGGTCGACGACATGCTGGAACTCGTCCAGCTCGGCGACAAGGCCCGCCACAAGCCGCACCAGCTCTCCGGCGGCCAGCAGCAGCGCGTCGCCGTGGCCCGCGCGCTCATCAACCACCCGCAGGTGCTGCTCCTCGACGAGCCGCTCGGCGCCCTCGACCTCAAGCTGCGCCGCCAGATGCAGCTGGAGCTCAAGCGGATCCAGACCGAGGTCGGCATCACCTTCGTGCACGTCACCCACGACCAGGAAGAGGCCATGACGATGGCCGACCAGGTCGCGGTGATGAACGGCGGCCGGGTCGAACAGCTCGGCCACCCCGCCGACCTCTACGAGAACCCGAAGACCACCTTCGTCGCCAACTTCCTCGGCACCTCCAACCTCATCGAGGCCGAGGTCGTGGAGACCGGCGCCGACGTGGTGGTCACGGCGGGCGGCGGCAAGCTCCGCGTGCCCGGCGACCGCTGTACCTCCGCCGTCCGCCAGGGCGGCAAGGTGCTCGTGGGCGTCCGCCCGGAGAAGATCTCGCTCGCGCACGCCGACGACGCGGGCTCGATAGCCGACGGCCGCAACCGGGTCACCGGCCGGATCGTCGACTCCTCCTTCATCGGCGTCTCCACCCAGTACGTGGTGAACAGCCCGGCGGGCGCGGAGCTCCAGGTGTACGAGCAGAACATCGAGCGGGACGCGCGTCTCGTCCCCGGCGCCCAGGTCGTCCTGCACTGGAACCCGGCGCACACGTTCGGGCTCGATGCGGCGCAAGACATCGACGCGGGCGTGGAGACGGTGGAGGACGCCGGATGAGTACCTCCACCCTGACGAAGGAGGCGCCGCAGCCGGTCGAAGAACCGGTTCTGCGCAAGCCTCCCACCCGCAAGCGGCTCGTCCCCTACTGGCTGCTGCTCCCCGGCATCATCTGGCTGCTCGTCTTCTTCGCGCTGCCGATGATCTACCAGGCCTCCACCTCGGTGCAGACCGGCTCCCTGGAGAAGGGCTTCGAGGTCACCTGGCACTTCCAGACCTACTGGGACGCCTTCAAGGAGTACTGGCCGCAGTTCGTCCGCTCCCTGCTGTACGCCGGGACCGCGACCCTGCTCTGCCTGCTGCTCGGCTACCCGCTGGCGTATCTGATCGCCTTCAAGGCCGGCCGCTGGCGCAACCTGCTGCTCGTCCTCGTCATCGCGCCCTTCTTCACCAGCTTCCTGATCCGCACGCTGGCCTGGAAGACGATCCTCGCGGACGACAGCGTCGTCGTGGACGTGCTGAACACCCTGCACGTCCTGGACGTGACCAGCTGGATCGGCTGGACCGAGGGCGACCGCGTGCTCGCCACCCCGATGGCGGTCGTCTGCGGTCTCACGTACAACTTCCTGCCCTTCATGATCCTGCCCCTCTACACCTCCCTGGAGCGGATCGACGGCCGGCTGCACGAGGCCGCGCAGGACCTGTACGCCTCCCCGGCGACCACCTTCCGCAAGGTGACCCTCCCGCTGTCGATGCCCGGCGTCGTCTCCGGCACCCTGCTCACCTTCATCCCGGCGAGCGGCGACTACGTCAACGCCGAACTGCTCGGCTCCACCGACACCAAGATGGTCGGCAACGTCATCCAGTCGCAGTTCCTCCGCGTCCTCGACTACCCGACGGCGGCGGCGCTCTCCTTCATCCTCATGGCGATCGTGCTTGTCATGGTCACCGTCTACATCCGCCGAGCCGGAACGGAGGATCTGGTCTGATGCGCTGGATACGACGCAACCTCGTCGTCATCGCGGGCCTGCTGACGCTCGCGTACATGATCCTGCCGAACCTCGTCGTGATGGCGTTCTCCTTCAACAGGCCGAAGGGGCGCTTCAACTACTCCTGGCAGGAGTTCTCCCTCGACGCCTGGAAGGACCCCTGCGGCGTCGCCGACCTGTGCGAGTCGCTCTCGCTCTCGCTCCAGCTGGCCGCCTGGGCCACCGTCGGCGCCGTCGTCCTCGGCGCGATGATCGCCTTCGCGCTGGTCCGCTACCGCTTCCGGGCGCGCGGCGCGATCAACTCGCTGATCTTCCTGCCGATGGCGATGCCCGAGGTCGTCATGGCCGCTTCGCTGCTCACGCTCTTCCTCAACATGGGGATCGAGCTGGGCTTCTGGACGGTCCTCATCGCCCACATCATGTTCTGCCTGTCGTTCGTCGTGACGGCGGTCAAGGCCCGGGTCATGTCCATGGACCCGCGCCTTGAGGAAGCCGCGCGCGACCTCTACGCGGGACCCGTGCAGACCTTCCTGCGCGTCACCCTGCCGATCGCCGCGCCGGGCATCGCCGCCGGCGCCCTGCTGGCCTTCGCGCTCTCGTTCGACGACTTCATCATCACCAACTTCAACGCGGGCTCCACCGTCACCTTCCCCATGTTCGTCTGGGGCTCGGCGCAGCGTGGCACCCCCGTGCAGATCAACGTCATCGGCACCGCGATGTTCGTCCTCGCGGTACTGGTGGTCATGGCCGGGCAGATCATTACGAACCGGCGCAAGAAAACAGCAACAGCCTGAGCAATAGGCAGCTCAGGCACCGAAGGAGTTGGAAACCATGGCCCCAGTCGCCATGCGTCTCGCTGCACAATCTCTCTCCGACGCCCAGCCCGTCCCCTTCTGGCTGGAAGACCCCGGCAAGCCCGGCGCCCTGCCCGCCCTCACCGGCACCGAGAAGTGCGATCTCCTCGTCGTCGGCGGCGGCTACAGCGGACTGTGGACCGCGCTCCTCGCCAAGGAGCGCGACCCCGGCCGGGATGTCGTACTGATCGAAGGCCGCGAGGTGGGCTGGGCCGCCTCGGGCCGCAACGGAGGCTTCTGCGCCGCCTCCCTCACCCACGGCTTCGGCAACGGGCTCGCCCGCTGGCCGGGCGAGCTGCCGAAGCTGGAGGAGCTCGGCGAGCGCAACCTCGACGGCATCGAGGAGGCGGTCGCCCGCTACTCCCTGGACTGCGACTTCGAGCGCACCGGCGAGCTGGACGTCGCCACCGAGCCGCACCAGGTCGAGGAACTGGCCGAGGTGTACGCGGAGATCGACCGGCTCGGTCTCGCGGACGGCCTCGAACTCCTCGACCGGGACGCCGTCCGCGCCGAGGTCGACTCGCCGACCTTCCTCGGCGGCCTCTGGGACCGCCGCGGTGTCGCCATGCTGAACCCGGCCAAGCTGGCCTGGGGCCTCAAGCGCGCCTGTCTCGACCTGGGCGTACGGATCTTCGAGAACACCCCCGGCCTGGAGCTGGTCTCCGTCGGCGCCGGCATGGGCGTGCGCACCCCGTACGGCCGGGTCGTCGCCCGCCGGGTCGCGCTCGGCACCAACGTCTTCCCTTCGCTGGTCAAGCGCGTCCGCCCGTACACCGTCCCGGTCTACGACTACGCCTTGATGACCGAGCCGCTCAGCCCCGAGCAGCTCGCCTCCGTCGGCTGGAAGAACCGGCAGGGACTGGGCGACTCGGCGAACCAGTTCCACTACTTCCGGATCACCGCCGACAACCGCATCCTCTGGGGCGGCTACGACGCGATCTACCCCTTCGGCGGGAAGATCAGCGCCGAGATGGACCACCGCCCGGAGACGTACCTCAAGCTGGCCGAGCACTTCTTCCGCTGCTTCCCGCAGCTGGAGGGGCTCCGCTTCAGCCACGCCTGGGGCGGCGCGATCGACACCTGCTCCCGCTTCTCGGCCTTCTTCGGTACGGCGTACCAGGGCAAGGTGGCGTACGCGGCCGGGTTCACCGGCCTTGGCGTCGGCGCCACCCGCTTCGGCGGGGACGTGATGCTCGACCTGCTCGCGGGGGAGCGCACCGAGCGCACGGACCTGGAGATGGTCCGCTCCAAGCCGCTGCCGTTCCCGCCGGAGCCGATCGCCTGGGCCGGCATCGGCATCACCAAGTGGTCGATGGCGCGGGCCGACGAGCGCGGCGGGCGGCGCAACCTGTGGCTGAAGGCCTTGGACCGGATGGGCCTCGGCTTCGACAGCTGACCCATTCTCTGTGATGCACGTCACAAACGATGAGTAGCTGAAACCGCGTAAGAGAAACCCTCCGAAGAGCTCTCTCCTCACGGACACCGTGTCCGGACGGAAGGAGATCGTCGCGATGACTGGTACGGGGGCCTCGGGCGCCAAGAGCGCGGTGGAGTGGCTGGTCTCGGTCGCACCTGATCCCGACGCCTGCCGGTGGGAGTGGGAGCGCAACCCGCACGGGGTCGCGCTGCTGCCCGCCGGCAGGCGTTGGGACGTCCTGATCCTGCCGGCGGAGCTCGGCTACCCCACGCTCGACGTGCTGACCCGCCTGGTGGACCGGCCGGGCCCGGTCCTCGCCGACTTCGGCGACGCCCGGATGGGCTTCTTCGTCCCGCCGGGCACCGCCGCCCGCTGGCTCGGTACGGGCGTGCGCGGCGCGGGTGCCGGGACCTGGATCGTGGTCCCCTACCCGGGGCGGGCGACGGGTGCGGTCCGCTGGCTGGTGACGCCGGACGGCGCGGGCACCCTCACCGACGCCGCCCTCCTCGAACTGGCGATGCACGAGGCGGCGGGGCAACTGGCCAGGGGTGAAAGGGGTCCCGACGGGGGGTGAGGAGAGGTGACGTCCGTACAGAGGTCTTGACCACTCGATTGGTCTGGACCATGCTGTGGCGCGCTCGCACCTCGATTCCCCCATTCCCGGAGGCAGTTGTGGACCGCGCCAGACCTCTCACCCTGCTGCTCGCGGGGGTCCTCGCCGCCAGCGGACTCGCCGCGCTCACCCCCGCGGCCCAGGCCGCCGACGCCGAACTCGCCCGCAACGGCGGCTTCGAGGCCGGCCTCGACGGCTGGACCTGCACGGCGGGCAGCGGCGCCGCCGTCTCCTCGCCCGTCCGCAGCGGTACGAAGGCGCTCCAGGCCACCCCGGCCGGCAGCGACAACGCCAAGTGCTCCCAGACCGTCACCGTGAAACCCGGCTCCACCTACACGCTCAGCGGCTGGGTGCGCGGCAGCTACGTCTACCTCGGCGCCTCCGGCACCGGCACCACCGACGTCTCCACCTGGACGGGCTCCGCCCCCGACTGGCAGCGGCTCGCGACCACCTTCACCACGGGCGCCTCGACCACCTCGGTCACGATCTACACCCACGGCTGGTACGGCACCCCCGCCTACCAGGCCGACGACCTCTCCCTGTACGGCCCCGGCGGCGCCCCCGTGCAGCTCCCGGCCGCACCCACCGGCCTCGCGGCGGGCTCCCCGACGTCCAGCACCGTGCCGCTGACGTGGAGCCCGGTCCCGGGCGCCGCCTCGTACCACGTCTACCGCGGTACCACGCGCGTACAGACGGTCAGCGGCACCTCGGCCACCGCGACCGGCCTCACGGCCTCGACCGCGTACACCTTCCAGGTCAGCGCCGTGAACAGCGCCGGCGAGTCCCCGGAGTCGGCCCCGGTGACCGCGACGACGACCAGCGGCGGCGGGGGCGGCAACCCCGGCCTCCCCGCCCACGCCCTCGTCGGCTACCTCCACTCCAGCTTCGCCAACGGCTCCGGCTACACCCGGATGGCCGACGTCCCCGCCTCCTGGGACGTCATCAACCTCGCCTTCGGCGAACCGACCTCGGTGACCTCAGGCGACATCCGCTTCAGCCTCTGCCCGGCCACGGAATGCCCGAACGTCGAGTCCGCGGCCGACTTCAAGGCCGCGATCAAGGCCAAGCAGGCGGCGGGCAAGAAGGTCCTCATCTCCATCGGCGGCCAGAACGGCCAGGTCCAGCTCTCCACCACCGCCGCCCGCGACACCTTCGTCTCCTCCGTCTCGAAGATCATCGACGAGTACGGACTCGACGGCCTCGACATCGACTTCGAGGGCCACTCCCTGTCGCTCCAGACCGGCGACACCGACTTCCGGAACCCGACGAGCCCCGTCATCGTCCACCTGATCCAGGCCCTCAAGACCCTCAAGGCCAAGTACGGGCAGAACTTCGTCCTGACCATGGCCCCGGAGACCTTCTTCGTCCAGCTCGGCTACCAGTACTACGGCTCCGGCCCCTGGGGCGGCCAGGACCCCCGCGCCGGCGCCTACCTGCCGGTCATCCACGCCCTGCGCGACGACCTGACCCTGCTCCACGTCCAGGACTACAACTCGGGCTCCATCATGGGCCTGGACAACCAGTACCACTCGATGGGCGGCGCCGACTTCCACATCGCCATGACCGACATGCTCCTCACCGGCTTCCCCGTCGCCGGCAACACGGACCGCTTCTTCCCGGCCCTCCGCGCCGACCAGGTCGCCATCGGCCTCCCCGCCTCCACCCAGGCGGGCAACGGCCACACGACCCCGACCGAGGTCAACAAGGCCCTGGACTGCCTGACGAAGAAGGCGGGCTCGTCCTGTGGCACCTACCAGACCCACGGCACCTGGCCCGCCCTGCGCGGCCTGATGACCTGGTCGATCAACTGGGACCGGTACAACCAGTGGGAGTTCTCGCGGAACTTCGACGCCTACAACTGGAGCTGACCGCGGCCCGGTCAGCCCGCCACCACCTCACGGAACACCCGGGCCGGAGCCGTCGCGGGCTCCGGCCCGGCCAGCCCGTCGAGGACCGCCCGCAGATCCAACGGCACGGCCCGGACGACCGCGGACACCGCCCCGTCCGCACCCCGGACGGACACCGTCGCCCCGGCGGAACCGGCACCCCCCGGGTGGACCAGGGAACAGCGCCCGGGACCGCCGCCGGACAGCGCGTGGGCGTACAGGAACGCCTGGTACAGATCCTGCGTGGACAGCTTCCGCTGGTCGTAGAGCTTGTACTTCACGTCCACGGGCAGCCGGAAGGGCACACCGTCCCGGGCGCCGGAGACCAGCAGGTCCGGTCGCACCTCGGAGTACGGCGCACCCGTGGCCTCGTCGAACAGCACCCGCCGCTGCCGCGACTGCGCCTCGGCGAGCATCCCGGCGGCAGCGGAACCCTCCCGCAGCAGACGCGTCACGAACGCTTCGAACAGCTGGTTCATGTCGAGGAGGAAGGCCCGGGAGGTCAGCGGACCGGCGGTGAACAGGTCCTCGATCCCGCCGCCCGAGAGCAGCAGCCGCGACCAGAGGTGAGCGGGCCGGTAGTGCTCGTTGTGCCGGTGGTAGGCCGGCTGCGACACCGCGGTGCGGAGATCCCCCAGCGGACCCGGGGCGTAGGCCGCGAAGCGCGCCGCCGCGCGCCTGGCCCGGCTCCGTACCTCGGAGGAGCGCGCCGTGCGGGCCGCC
This sequence comes from Streptomyces sp. NPDC002773, assembly GCF_040295605.1. Taxonomy (NCBI): domain Bacteria; kingdom Bacillati; phylum Actinomycetota; class Actinomycetes; order Kitasatosporales; family Streptomycetaceae; genus Streptomyces; species Streptomyces sp. NPDC002773. Next base: position 78,604 of record NZ_JBEOVO010000009.1, on the reverse strand, counting down.
CGCTCCACGGCGTGGGCGCAGATCCGGTTGTCGAGGATGTCGGCGTCGTGTTCGTCGAACCGGCAGGCCAGCCGGTCCAGTCGGCCGTGGTGGCGGACGAGCTGACGGTCCGGCAGCAGACGGCCGCGTACGACGGGCAGGTCGTCCTCCCGCGTGAGGTAGTCGCTCCGGACCCCGTGGCGCAGCAGACGCTCGGCGTGCTCGGTCACCATGAGGGCGACCAGGTCCCGCAGATGGGGCGGGCCGCCGCTGAAGTCCTGCCCGAGGGGAAGGGCGGCGCCGGGCCCGCCCCAGGCGTAGTCGAGCATCCGCAGCACGTCGAGGTCCCCGCCCAGGTACTTCGGCAGGACGCGCAGCTCGCAGGCGTCGAGCCGGACGACTCCGACGTACGACCCCGCGGTCACCTCAAGCCGGTCGCCCCGCAGCTCCCGTACCCGCAGCCGCCCGTCGAGCGCCCCGCCCTCGACGAGCCGCCGGTCGGCGTCCGTCAGGCGGACACCGGGGACGACCAGCTGCCCGTACTCGCTCAGGACGTACGGCGCGTGCTCAGGCGGGTTCGGCATCGGCGCCGGCCCTGAGCTCGGAGTGCAGCGCGTACACGAGCGACTCGTCGTCGAGATCGCGCAGGCAGTGGTCGACCGGGTCGACGACCGCCTCGCCGAGGAACGAGGCCAGCAGCCCGTAGTCGTCGTACGCGTACTCCTGCAGCAGCGGCATGATCTCGTCCCGGACGATCGCGGCCAGCTCCGCCGCCGTCGCCACCGGTTCGCCGCCGGGCATCAGGAAGGCGTGGCCGATCTGCTTCTCCCGGTCGAGCAGCCGCCGGACACGGGCGTTGAGCGCCTCCAGGAACACACCGAGGTCGAGCAGGTCGACGTTGAACCCGCGCAGCGGCTTCGGGTCCGGAAGCAGCTCCACGAAGGCGAAGCGGCGGCGTATCGCGGAGTCGAGCATCCGGATGGACCGGTCGGCGGTGTTCATGGTGCCGAGCAGCAGCACGTTCCGCGGCACGGCGAACGGCCGCTCGCTCAGCGGGAGCGTGACGGACAGCCCGCGCTTGTCCTTCTCCAGGACGGTGATCAGTTCACCGAGGACCTTCGGCACGTTGCCGCGGTTGAACTCGTCGACGACCACGAGGTAGGTGTGGTCGGGGTCCTCCGCCGCCTGCTCGCAGACCCGTTTGAAGACACCAGGGCGAGGCTCCAGGGCCAGCCCCGCCTGCCCCTTCACCGGCCGCAGTCCCTCGACGAAGTCCTCGTACCCGTAACTCGGGTGGAAGGTGACGAGGGTGAGCCGGCCGGCGTCCTGGAGCGCCTTCAGGGTCGCGCGGTACTCGGCGCTCTCCGGCTCGGCCCACGGGGCGACGCCCGGGAGGTCGTCGGAGAGGGCGCCGAGCCGCTGCACGGCGTAACGCAGGGCCTGGTACGTCTTCCCGGTGCCCGGCGGGCCGTAGAGGATCGCCTGGCCGCGGCGGGTCAGCGCGTCGTCGAGGCGCTGGAGTTCGGGGTCGAGCGGGTGGAGGACGGGGACGTCCTCGACGTCCGCGGCGTCCTCGGCGACTTCGGCGTCCGGTTCCTCCGATGCCCGCGTCTTCAGCCGGTCGGCGCGCAGCTGCTTGAGCTTCGTCCAGAACGCGGGCTTGACCTCGGCGATCCGGTCCGGCCCCCACCCCGGGACCGGACGGTCGAGATCCAGGTGGAAGGAGGAATCCCACTCCACCGCGACGGTGTGCCGACGGTCCGGCCGGGAGGGACGCCAGGAGTAGCCGTCCCCGGTGACGCGGCCGACCGCGAAGATGCGGTCGGCGGCCTCGTGCGCCACGACCCGGTCGCCCGGCCGCATCTCCAGGAGCCGCCAGACGTCGGCCGCGTTCCGCGCGTCCCGCACCGGGAACCGGCCTTGTACGGCCCTGCTGAACTCCTCCTTGTCGGCGAAGTCGTGCAGATCGCCGAGTTCGTCGAAGCCGACGGCCGCGTAGCCCTCCATGAGGCAATCCAGGTCCAGCTCGCCACCGGGGTGGATGCCCACGGCGAACACCCGCGGCGCCACCCGTGGCGGAGCCCACCAGGCCAGGAAGCGGTAGACGAGGTGGGGCGGCCAGTCCTTGAGCCGGGGGTGCTGCCCGACCAGCCGGCGCAGGTACTCCTTCCGGGCGAAGGGGCGCATCCGCGCCGGCACGTCGTTCGAGAGCAGGGCCGTGTAGTGCCGGGTGTAGCTGTCCGCGTACACCGGGACGATCGAGTCCGGGGCGTAGATCCGCAGGGTCTTGGCGATCAGTGTGTTCGCCGCCCGGACGGCGGCGATGTCGTCGATGTCCCCGACCCTGCCCTCGCGGGCCGCCGTCACCGCCTCGACGATGCCCCGGCGCACCGCGCTCCAGGCCGTGGCGGCGTCGGGATAGCCCGAGTCGTGCCACCAGCGGCCGCCGTCCCGGCAGTAGATGAGGTGCTTCTTGGCCGAGCCGCCGGTGATGCTGCCCAGCTCGCCGCTGCCGTACTCGAGTGCGTGGCAGTACGGCGGGGGGAGGTCCGGGCGGTTCTTGTGGACGCCGAGGGCGTAGCGCTCCAGCGGGAGTTCCGGCCACGCCTCCAGGGGGAAGTCCCGGCGGATCTCCTCGGCCCGGCGGTCCGCCGCTTCGAGGGCCGCCCGGTGCCGTTCGACGTCGAACGCGTCGAGGGCCTCGTCGAGGGGCCAGTACGGCAGACCGTCGGCGTGGTCCGCCGTGACGGGCCGCAGAGCGCAGGAACAGACGCCCGTCAGGGGCTTGCCGCGGCCGTTCAGCAGGCCGGCGGACGCCGACCAGGAGGCCGGGTCCTCGGCGTCGAGCAGCCGGCGCCAGGTCAGGCCGTCCTTGTCGGGATGCCGTTCGAGCTGGTGCGCGTCGGTGAGATGGCCGCAGCCGGGATCGTGGTGGATCTTGGCACCGTGGGTCGGGAGGACGATCTGCCCGCCCGAGGGGTTCAGCTCGTGCGCACGCCCGTCGAACGTGACCGAGAAACGTGTGCCGTGGTCCGCCATCCGTGTCCCCCTGGGAGTCTCACCCCCGCGCGCCCCCCGCGCGGTCCCGACGACCGTACCGCGTCGCGAGGACGGGCCAGCGCAGCAGCGGAAGGCACAGGGCGAGCGAGGCCAGCACGTCCAACGGCCAGTGGTAGCCCCGCAGGACGAGGCCGGTCCCCGTCACCGCCGTCAGTACGGCGGCGACGGGGATCAGGCGGTTCGAGACGAGGAAGGCCGCGCCGAAGTAGGCGACCATCGCCGTGGCCGTGTGCCCCGAGGGGTAGTACCCGTGGGCCCAGGGCTCCAGCGGGCCGGGGCGGGCCGTCCACTCCTTGAGGGGAATCACGAGCAGGGGTACGGCGGCCATCGCGAGGCCCGCGTACAGGGCGGCGGCGCGGCGGCCGCGCCACAGGGCGTACGCCATCGCGCAGGCGAGGACGGGAAGAGCCACCGTCAGGTTGCCGAGGTCGGCGCCGAGTTCGGAGAGGGGCCGGGGGACCGTGTCCACCAGGGCCCGGGACACCCGCTCGTCGAGCCTGGCCAAGGGGCCGTGGACGAGCACCTGCCAGGTCACGACGGCGAGGGCGACGAGCGCCGAGAAGAGAGCCGGCCGCCCTGGAACAGGGGGGGTGGTTCCAGGGCGGCCGAGTGGATCGGGCTGCCGCACGCCCCGGGGGGTGTGGGGCGGGCGGCCATCCGATCGGTGAGGAGTTCCGGAGCGCGAGGCTCCAGGGGTGTGCGCGACGGCACGGTGTGGGCGGGGCTGGGGATGCTCCGCCCGGGGTGTTTCTCTCATCTGCAGAAACCGTACGTCAGAGAAGGGGGGACCGACAGCGGGAAACGCATCCCGCCATCGGCCCCCCACAGAGTCTTCACACCGCGACCCTCACGGGGCGTCAGATCTGCGCGAACGCGCTCTCGATGACGTCGAGGCCCTCGTTCAGCAGGTCCTCGCCGATGACCAGCGGCGGCAGGAAACGCAGCACGTTGCCGTAGGTGCCACAGGTCAGGACCAGCACGCCCTCGGCGTGGCAGGCCTTCGCGAGCGCGCCCGCGGCCTCCGGGTTCGGCTCCTTGGTCGCGCGGTCCTTGACGAGCTCGATGGCGATCATGGCGCCGCGGCCGCGGATGTCGCCGATGGCGTCGAACTTCTCGGCCATCGCCGAAAGGCGGGCCTTCATGAGCTCCTCGATGCGGCGCGCCTTGCCGTTGAGGTCGAGCTCCTTCATCGTCTCGATGGAGCCGAGCGCACCGGCGCAGGCCACCGGGTTGCCGCCGTAGGTGCCGCCGAGGCCGCCGCCGTGGACGGAGTCCATGATCTCGGCGCGGCCGGTGACGGCGGCGAGCGGCAGGCCGCCCGCGATGCCCTTGGCGGTGGTGATGAGGTCCGGGACGATGCCCTCGTCCTCGCACGCGAACCACTGGCCGGTACGGCAGAAGCCGGACTGGATCTCGTCGGCGACGAAGACGATGCCGTTGTCGTTGGCGAACTTCACGATCGCCGGCAGGAAGCCCTTGGCCGGCTCGATGAAGCCGCCCTCGCCGAGGACCGGCTCGATGATGATCGCGGCGACGTTCTCGGCGCCGATCTGCTTCGTGATGTTGTCGATCGCCTGGGCGGCGGCCTCGGGGCCGCAGTTCTCCGGACCGGTGGGCCAGCGGTAACCGTAGGCGACCGGCACGCGGTAGACCTCGGGCGCGAACGGCCCGAAGCCCTGCTTGTACGGCATGTTCTTCGAGGTCAGCGCCATCGTGAGGTTCGTACGGCCGTGGTAGCCGTGGTCGAAGACGACGACGGCCTGGCGCTTGGTGTACGAACGGGCGATCTTGACCGCGTTCTCGACGGCCTCGGCGCCCGAGTTGAACAGCGCGGACTTCTTGGCGTGGTCGCCCGGCGTCAGCTCGGCGAGCGCCTCGCAGACCTCCACGTACCCCTCGTACGGCGTCACCATGAAACAGGTGTGGGTGAAGTCCTGGAGCTGCGCGGAGGCGCGGCGCACGACGGCCTCGGCGGAGGCGCCGACCGAGGTCACGGCGATGCCGGAGCCGAAGTCGATCAGACGGTTGCCGTCGACGTCCTCGATGATGCCGCCACCGGCCCGCTTGGTGAAGACGGGCAGCGTGGAACCGACGCCACCGGCGACCGTGTCGAGCCGACGGGCCTGAAGCTCCTGCGACTTCGGACCGGGGATGGCGGTGACGACGCGCCGCTCCTGCGGGACAGCGTTCATGCGGGGCTCCTGGGGGTGTTCTGGACGCACTTGCGGGTTTCCTCCGCAGGCTAGGCGCGAGGGAGTGGCGGAGGCATGCGCCGATCGGGAGTGATGAGGGCGTGTCGTTGTCCGTGATGGACAGGGCGGCGCCGCTTCCGCTTCCCGGGGTTGCCCGGCCACACGGGTGGTCGAAACCCCTCCGGGGCGTCCGCGGGCCACTAGATTGACGGTGGCACAGAGACGGCGACCCGGCTGGTCAGGGGGCAGGGGTTCATGGAGACCGACGGCACGTACGAGTCACGCGACCCGTTCGGCGGTGCGGCACCACCTCCCGCGGCGGGGTTCCCGCCGCGCCCGCCTGCGCCACGGCCGGTGGTCCCACCGCCCGCGAGCCCGCCGACGGCCGGTCCGCCGTCCGAGGGTCGCTCTTCGGCCACTCCGCCGCTAGGGGGCCACCTCCGGGGCGGTCTCCCGCCCGAGGGCTCTCCGGCCGGTCTCCCGCCAGAGGGTTCCCCTCCGATCGGTCTCCCGCCCGAGGGTTCCCCTCCGATCGGTCTCCCGCCCGTACCGCCACTCCCGGGGCACACCCCGGCCCAGGCCGCCCCGCCACGGCCGGGCGACGCACCCGCGGGACGCCACCCCGTCGCCGAATGGCTGGACGCCCCACGTCCCGACGCCGGTCTCGGGATCTGGCGGTTCCGGCACACCCCGCCGCCGCCCGGTGCGCCCGCCCGCCTGGCGCCCGCCACCATCGCCGGGATGCTGATCCCGGTGGCCATCGGCCTGCTCATCTGGTCGGCCTACCGGCGCGGGACCCTCCCGTACATGTACGTGGTGCTCCAGACCCTCACCCCCGGCGACTGGTGGTACCACGGCACCACCTCGGCACGGGACTGGCACGGGGAAGCGGCGCGTGAAGTCTTCGGCGGCGTCGTCTTCGTCGGGCTCGTCTGCGCGGTCGCCGCCCTCGGCTCCTGGGGCAAGATCGTCCGCCACTACCTCGACCGGTTCCGCCCGGCCGTCCGGGCCGCGCTCGCCGGTGCCGGAGCCCTGATCGCCCTGGCGTTCGTGTGGCCGGAAGCCTTCGGTGTCGGCTGGGACCCGCTGCCCGTCGCCCTGCCCGTGTTCTCCCTCGTGTCCCTCCTCGGCGGGGGATACGACGTCCTCGAAGCCCCCCTGCTCGTCTATCCGCTGTACGCGGCCATCACCGCGGCCGTGGTGTGGCCCTTCGCCCGCGTCGGCGCGTGGGCGAGCCTCTTCCGGGCGTGGCGCGACCGCTCCGCCGCCACCCCGGCCCCGGCCGCCGCCCCGGGCGTGCCGCGCTCCCAGTGGCCGGAGCTGCGGGAGGCGGGCGGGCACCGCGCCGCCGAGCGGCTGGTCGGCGAGCTGGCCGCCGGGCGGATGAACGACGTCGACTGCGCCCGCGTCCGCCGCGCCTGGCAGGACACCGAACGCGACACCGTGCGCCGCGCCGCCCTCGCCGAGGCGCTGACCGAGCAGGGCGCCGCGACCGGCGCCCACCCGTCCGGCGCCCGGGACCTGCCCCGCCGATCGGCCACTCACGACCTGCTCCTGGGCCAGGTCCGGATCGGCCGCTGCGTGCCCGCGGAGCGCACCCCGCAGGCCTACCACGGTGCCGGTCTCGCGCTCGACCCCGATCTCCTCGGCACCTCCCTCCTCGCGGTCGGCCCCTCCGGCGCGGGCAAGACCCGCACCCTGGTCGCGCCCGTCGTCGAGGCGCTCACCCTCCAGGCGCTCACCGGAGCCTGCGCCGTCGTTGCCGTCGGCGCGGCATCGGCCCCGCTCGGTGCCGACGAGGCGTACGACGTCGTCGTCAGGCTCGGCGACCCCGCCTCCCGCTACGACCTGGACCTGTACGCCGGGGCCACCGACGCGGACGAGGCCGCCGCCTTCCTCGCCGAGGGGCTCGTCGGCGACCTGGAGGGCGTGGAGACCCGGCGGGCCGCGACCGCCCTCGCACAGCTCATCGGCCCGTACCGGACCGCGTACGGACGCTTCCCGACCGTCCCGGTCCTGCGCGAACTGCTCGAAGCCCGCGCCGAGAACCTCCGGGCCCTGCTCGACCTGCTGCCGGCCGACAGCGCGCAGGCCATGCGCCGCGAACTGCAATCCCGGATCCGCCAGGTCGGCACCGCGAGCGACGTGGGCCCCGTGCTCGCCGACCGGCTCGCCGCCCTCGACCGGCCCCTCTTCGCCGAGTTCTTCGGCGGCGGCCGCGAGGTGCGGCCCTTCTCCCTCGCGGCCGTCGCCCAGCATCCGATGCGCGTGCGGATCAGCCTGCCCGAGAGCGGCCACGAAGAGGCCGCGCGGCTCCTGAACCGCCTGCTCCTCGCACAGTTCCAGTCCGTCACCCGGAACCGTGCCGGGCGCGGACACCTCGCCTTCCTGGTGCTCGACGACGCGGCGAGCGCGCTCACTCCCGGGACCGTACGGGCCCTCCAACGGCTGCGCCCGCAGAACGCGGCCGTCGTGCTCGCCCTCCGCACCCTCGCGGAGGTGTCCGAGGCCCTGCACGGGCCGCTGCTCGCGTCGGTCGGCTGCCGGTCGGCCTTCGCCGGCCTTTCCACCTGGGACGGCAAGGCCTTCGCCGAGGCGTGGGGCACCGAACGGGTGGAGACAACGGAGGTCGCCCATCACACCGTGTTCGCCGATCAGCCGATGACCCGGGCGTTCCACGCCCTGCGCAAACTGGTGACGGGCAAGGCCGTGACCACCGAGGCCGTCACCGTACGAGAGGTGGAGCGGCAGCGCTGGTCGGCATCCGACCTCGCGCACGCCGTGCCACCGGGGCATGCCGTCCTCTCCCTCACGCACGTACGGGGCGAGCACATGCCGCCGCTGCTCGTCGACCTACGGGACTGAGCGGCACCCCCAGGGTCTCCGGCCCCTGCTGCGGAGCGGTACCCCCCGGCACCGCTCCCGCGCCGCGGAGCGGTCGCCTCCGGGCCCTGGCACAATCGGGGGCGCCGCTCGGCTGAGCGGCGCCCCCTCGCTCAAAGGTCCGACGGTCCCCAATGCCGCCCACCCTCGCCTCGCTCGTCCAGCACTCCTCCCTGAAGCTCGTCGTGCGCGCGGGTGAGGACCGCCTCGACACCCCCGTCCGCTGGGCGCACGTCAGCGAGCTCGCCGACCCCGTGCCGTACATGGAGGGCGGCGAGCTCCTCCTCACCACCGCGCTCACGCTCGACGCGGAGGACCTGGAGGCCATGCGCCGCTACGTCCGGCGGCTGCTCGGCGCGGGGGTCGTCGGGCTCGGCTTCGCCATCGGCGTCAACTACGAGGCGATCCCGTCGGCCCTGCTCGACGCGGCCCGCGAGGAACACCTGCCGCTCCTGGAAGTGCCGCGCCGCACACCCTTCCTCGCCATCAGCAAGGCGGTGTCGGCGGCCATCTCCGCCGATCAGTACCGGGCCGTCACGGCCGGTTTCGAGGCCCAGCGCGAGCTGACCAGGGCCGCGCTCGCCGAGGGCCCCGAGGCCGTCGTCGCCCGGCTCGCCGCACACGTCGACGGCTGGGCCGCGCTCTACGACACCTCCGGCACGGTCGTCGCCGTCTCGCCCGACTGGGCCGCCCGCCGGGCCGCCCGGCTCACCTCCGACGTGGAACGGCTGCGCGACCGCCCGGCCCCCGCCAGCGCCGTCGTCGGCGGTACGGACGACCGCGTCGAGCTCCAGTCCCTCGGCACCGGGCGCCGGGTGCGGGGCGCCCTCGCGGTCGGCACGGGCGCGCCCCTCGGGACGGCCGAGCGGTACGCGGTGCACTCCGCGATCGCCCTGCTCACCCTCACGACGGAACGTTCCCGCTCGCTCCAGGCCGCCGAACAGCGGCTCGGCGCCGCGGTCCTGCGCATGATGCTCGCCGGCCAGCCGGACCACGCGCGCGCGGTGGCCGGCGACGTCTACGGCGGACTGCTCGACGCCCCCTTCCGGATCGTCGTCGCCGAACCCGCCGGCGGCGACGCGGCCGGCGAACCGCCGCTGCCGGTACTCGCCGAGTCCCTGGAGGCCGCCGCGGCCCGCGCCGGTGAGGCCGTGCTCGCCGTCCCCGAGAGCGAACAGCGGCTCGTCGTCCTCGCCGCGGACGGGGGCGCGGTCGTCGCCGCCTGCGAGACGTACGCGGAGCGGGACGCCGACGAGGCCGGTGTGGCCATCGGGCTCTCGGCCCCCGCGGGCCCGATCGTGGCCGCGGCCGCGTACAAGCAGGCGGAGCAGGCGCTCTCGGTGGCCCGACGCCGGGGGAAGGCGCTCGTCGAGCACGAGGACCTCGCGGCCGGCTCGGTCCTGCCGCTCCTCGCCGACGACGCCGTCCGCGCCTTCGCCGACGGGATGCTCCGGGCGCTCCGGGACCACGACGCGAAGGGCCGCGGCGACCTGGTCGCCTCCCTGCGGGCCTGGCTCTCCCGCCACGGCCAGTGGGACGCGGCGGCGGCGGACCTGGGCGTCCACCGCCACACCCTGCGCTACCGGATGCGGCGCGTGGAGGAGATCCTCGGCCGCTCCCTGGACGACCCGGACGTACGGATGGAGCTGTGGCTGGCCCTGAAGGCGACGGGGGAGGGCGTGGAGTAAGAAGGGTGGGGCAGGGTGTGACGTAAGGGGCCGGAGTGCGGCGCTGGGGGGCGCCCGACGTCAGCCGTCCATCGCCCCGTCGTTCCCGTTCCCGTTCCCGGACCCCACGCCCCGCCGTCGGCTGCTCCGGACGACCTGGCCGGCCGCCAGGGTCACGGCTGCCACGCCACGGACCCAACGGGGGCCGCCCCGCGCGGCCCACACCACGCAGACACACCCCCCGGCGACGAGTACCAGGACGCCGATCAAGGCGAGCAGGACCATGTGTTTCCCCCTAGTGGTGCAGACCTGAGGTCTTCTTGTACGGGTGCTCGGCCCATCGTGTCATTCCCCGGGAGCGGCCTCCTCGCCCCCGCGTACCCGCCTCCGTCTGCCCGAATACGGGCAATTCTCTTGGTCATCGAGGCCGACACTCCTTACGCTCCTGCTCATGACAAGCCCCGCCGCCGATCCGGCCCCCGAAGCGCGACAGGCCGCGTCCGCGTCCCGTACCGCCGCCGCCCCCGCTGCTCCCGCCCGCCGGATCACCGGCGCCGTATGGGCCGCGCTCGGCATCGTGTACGTCGTGTGGGGCTCCACCTACCTCGGCATCCGGATCGCCGTCGAGACGATGCCGCCCTTCCTCTCCGCCGGCACCCGCTTCGTCACCGCCGGCCTGCTCCTCGCCGGGATCATCGCCTGGCGACAGGGCCCCGCCGCCCTCAAGGTCACCCGCCGGCAGCTCGGCTCCGCGGTGCTCGTCGGCCTGCTCCTGATCCTCGGCGGCAACGGCCTCGTCGTCCTCGCCGAGACCTCCATCCCGTCCGGTCTGGCCGCGCTGCTCATCTCCGTCGTCCCGGCCTGGGTCGTGATCCTCAAGGCGACCGCGGGTCAACGGCCGAGCGCGGGCGGGCTCGCCGGGGTGCTCCTGGGGCTCGCGGGGCTCGCGGTGCTCACCCTGCCGGGCCTCAGCGGTGACGTGAAGGTCGGCGGAGTGTTCCTCGTCGTCGTGGCCACCTTCCTCTGGTCCCTCGGCTCGTTCTCCTCCGCCCGCCTCCCGCTGCCCGCCAATCCCTTCACGGCCAGCGCGTACGAGATGATCGCGGGCGGTCTCGGCGGCCTCGCCGTCGGCATGGCCCGGGGCGAGCAGCACGGCCTCGACCTCGGGGACATCTCCACCCGCTCCTGGGTCGCCCTCGCGTACCTGATCGTCTTCGGCTCCCTGATCGCCTTCACCGCGTACGCGTGGCTCCTCCAGGCGGCGCCGCTCTCGCTCGTCGCCACCTACGCGTACGTCAACCCCGTCGTCGCCGTCGCCCTCGGCGCCCTGATCCTGAACGAGGCCCTGTCGTGGCCCATTCTCCTCGGCGGCGCGATCGTCGTCGGGGGTGTCTGGCTGATCGTGTCGACCGAGCGGCGCGGCTGAGCACGCGCACGCGTGCCCCCGCCCGGCCGGCACGCGCACGCGTGCCCCCGCCCGGCCGCGCGCAGGCCTGTGTGTCCGCTTCGGCCAAAGCGGACAGGAGCCCCCGCCCACCACTCCACACCGGATAAGCGCCCGTCCGCCCGCTTCGCCCTAACGTGGCACGAGAGCGCGAGCACACCCCCTCGCACCACCCCCGAAACGGAAAGGGCCGGTACGCAATGACGACCACCCACGCCTTCTGGCTCGCCGGCCGCGAGGCCACCGGCGACGCCACCTTCGACGTCACGAACTCGTACGACGGACGTCTGGTCGGCAAGGTCAGCGTGCCCACCGAGGCCCAGGTCGAGGAGGCCGTCGCCGCCGCGCACGCCGTCGTCGACGAGTTCGCCGCGACCCCGGCGCACGTCCGCGCCGCCGCGCTCGACCACGTGTCGAAGCGGCTCGCCGAGCGCACCGAGGAGATCGCCCTCCTGATCTCCGCCGAGAACGGCAAGCCCATCAAGTGGGCCCGCGGCGAGGTCGGCCGTGCCGTCTCCGTCTTCCGTTTCGCCGCCGAAGAGGCCCGCCGCTGGAACGCCGGCGAGGCCCAGCGCCTGGACACCGAGGCCGGCGGTGCGGGCCGCCTCGCCCTGACCCGCCGTATCCCCACGGGCGTCGTCCTCGGCATCGCGCCGTTCAACTTCCCGCTGAACCTCAGCGCCCACAAGGTCGCCCCGGCCATCGCCGTCGGCGCCCCGATCATCCTCAAGCCGGCCCCGTCGACCCCGATCTCCTCCCTCATCCTGGGCGAGATCCTGGCCGAGACCGACCTGCCGGCCGGCTCCTGGTCGATCCTCACCGTGCCGAACGACCGCATGCCCGCCCTGGTCAAGGACGAGCGCCTCCCGGTCATCTCCTTCACCGGCTCGGACAAGGTCGGTTACGCCATCCAGGAGTCGGTGCCGCACAAGCACTGCACCCTGGAGCTCGGCGGCAACGCCGCGGCCGTCGTCCTGCCCGACTGGTCCTCCGAGGCCGACCTGGACTGGGCGGCGACCCGTATCGCCACCTTCTCCAACTACCAGGGCGGCCAGTCCTGCATCTCCGTGCAGCGCGTGATCGCCGACGCCTCGGTCTACGACCGCCTGGTGCCGAAGATCGTCGCCGCCGTCGAGGCCCAGGTCACCGGTGACCCGTCCGACGCCGCCACCGACGTCGGCCCGCTCGTCGACGAGGCCGCCGCCCAGCGCGTCGAGGCCTGGGTCGACGAGGCCGTCGCGGCCGGCGCCAAGCTCCTCGCCGGCGGCAAGCGCGAGGGCGCCACCTACGCCCCGACCGTCCTCACCGACCTCCCGGCCGACGTCACCCTGGCCCGCGCCGAGGTCTTCGGCCCGGTCCTGACGATCACCAAGGTCGACGGAGAGGCCGAGGCCTTCGCCGCGGTCAACGACTCCGACTTCGGCCTCCAGGCGGGCGTCTTCACGCACGACCTGCAGACCGCCTTCCGCGCCCACCGCGCCCTGGAGGTCGGCGGCGTGATCGTCGGCGACGTCCCCTCGTACCGCGCCGACCAGATGCCGTACGGCGGCGCCAAGCGCTCCGGCGTCGGCCGCGAGGGCGTCAAGTTCGCGATGGACGACTACACCTACGAGCGCGTCCTCGTCCTGACGGGCCTCGCCCTGTAACCCGTACGCCTGCCGGGTGCACTCGCACCCCGTACGCCCACGGGTCCACGAGACCAGGCGGCCTGAGCCCACTGTGCGGGGGCTCAGGCCGTCTTCTCGTCTTTCCGGACCGCCGAAAATCGGGTACGACGGACAAAGACCCCAGGAGGTGTCCATGTCCGCGCCCACCCAGCGGCCCAAGGTCACCGCACACGAAGCCCGGCAGACCGCCGAGGCCGCACGTGAGCGGGACTGGCACAAGCCGAGCTTCGCCAAGGAGCTCTTCCTCGGCAGGTTCCGCCTGGACCTCGTCCATCCGCATCCGCTCCCCGCCGAGGAGGACGCCCGGCGCGGCGAGGCCTTCCTCGCCAACCTCCGCACGTTCTGCGAGACCCGGATCGACGGCGCCCGCATCGAACGCGAGGCCCGCATCCCCGACGAGACGATCACCGGGCTCAAGGAGCTCGGGGCGCTTGGGATGAAGATCGACCGGAAGTACGGCGGTCTCGGCCTCACCCAGCTGTACTACAACCGCGCCCTCGCCCTCGTCGGCTCCGCAAGCCCCGCCGTCGGCGCGCTGCTCTCCGCGCATCAGTCGATCGGCGTACCGCAGCCGCTGAAGCTTTTCGGGACCCAGGAGCAGAAGGACGCCTTCCTGCCCCGTCTTGCCCGTACCGACCTCTCCGCCTTCCTGCTCACCGAGCCCGACGTCGGCTCCGACCCGGCGCGGCTCGCCACCACCGCCGTACGGGACGGCGACGACTACGTGCTCGACGGCGTGAAGCTGTGGACCACCAACGGGGTCGTCGCCGACCTGCTCGTCGTGATGGCCCGTGTGCCGGCGTCCGAGGGCCGGTCCGGCGGCATCACCGCGTTCGTCGTCGAGGCCGACTCACCCGGCATCTCCGTCGAGCACCGCAACGCCTTCATGGGCCTGCGCGGCCTGGAGAACGGCGTCACCCGCTTCCATCGCGTGCGCGTGCCCGCCGAGAACCGCATCGGGCCCGAGGGCGCCGGCCTCAAGATCGCCCTCACCACCCTCAACACCGGCCGCCTCTCGCTGCCCGCGGCCTGCGCGGGCGCCGGGAAGTGGTGCCTGAAGATCGCCCGTGAATGGGCGGGCGTCCGCGAGCAGTGGGGCGGTCCCGTCGCCCGGCACGAGGCCGTCGGCACCAAGATCTCCTTCATCGCGGCCACCACCTTCGCCCTGGAGGCCGTCGTCGACCTCGCCTCGCAGATGGCCGACGAGGACCGCAACGACATCCGCATCGAGGCCGCCCTCGCCAAGCTGTACGGCTCCGAGATGGCCTGGCTCATCGCCGACGAACTCGTCCAGATCCGCGGCGGCCGCGGCTACGAGACCGCCGACTCGCTCGCCGCCCGGGGTGAACGCGCGGTCCCCGCCGAGCAGCTCCTGCGCGACCTGCGGATCAACCGGATCTTCGAGGGCTCGACCGAGATCATGCACCTGCTGATCGCGCGCGAGGCCGTCGACGCGCATCTCTCCGTCGCCGGGGACCTCATCGACCCGGGGAAGTCGCTCGCCGACAAGGCGAAGGCCGGGGCCAAGGCAGGCGGCTTCTACGCCCGCTGGCTGCCCGGTCTCGTCACAGGACCGGGACAGCGGCCGGGGGCGTACGGGGAGTTCGGCGAGCTCGCGGTCCACCTCCGGTACGTGGAGCGGACCTCCCGCAAGCTCGCGCGCTCCACGTTCTACGCGATGTCCCGCTGGCAGGGCCGGATGGAGCTCAAGCAGGCCTTCCTCGGTCGGATCGTCGACATCGGCGCGGAGCTCTTCGCGATGAGCGCGGCGTGTGTACGGGCCGAGTTGCTCCGCACCACCGGCGACCACGGGCGCGAGGCGTACCAGCTCGCGGACGCGTTCTGCCACCAGGCGAGGCTGCGGGTCGAGGAGCTGTTCGGGCGGCTCTGGTCCAACACGGACGACCTCGACCGGCGGGTGGTCGACGGGGTCCTGGCCGGGCGCTACACGTGGCTGGAGGCGGGGATCGTCGACCCGAGCGGCGAGGGCCCCTGGATCGCCGACGCAACCCCGGGCCCCTCGACCCAACAGAACGTCCACCGAAAAATCCACTGACCCCCGGCTGGCGCCGCGCCCACCTCACCGCGCCAGCACCCCGGCCCCCGTGGCGGGCATCCGTCCCGCTGGGGCGGTGCCCCCGCCACCCGCGTTGCGGGCATCCGTCCCTCGTTGTGGGCAACTGTTCCGCTGGGGCGGAACGGGTGGGCACAACGGAACGGCGCCCCTTGCCGGGCCTAGGCTTCCGCGCCTGTACCCGCACCCGGTGTGCGCCGCGCTGGGCGTGCGGGTCCGGGCACAAGGGGCGGAGGCGCCGCCGAGGGCGCCGTCCCGTGTGCCCACCCGTCCCGCCCTGCGGGACGATTGCCCACACGGCGGTGGGCGGGTGGGCGGGGTTGCGGCGTCGGCCCACACGCGGCGGGGTTGCGGCGCTGGCCCGCACGCGGTGGGGTTGCGGCGCTGGCCCGCACGCGGTGGGGTTGCGGCGCTGGCCCGCACGCGGCGGGGTTGCGGCGCCGGCCCACACGCGGCGGGGTTGCGGCGTCGGCCCGCGCGGGGGCGGGCGTCGGCCCGCGCCGGGTGGGCGAACGGCGTGGGCGACTGCCCGCACGGGAGTGGGCGGCACGGCCCGCACGAGGCAAAGGCTCGGCCGAACGGCGCGGGGCTCGACACGCGCGTCGCGGGATCAGCCCGCAACGGCCCCGAACGTCACGTCACCCGCCGCACCACATACGCCCGGCCCCCCCCAGGCGAAGCCTCCTCGCCCACGTACTCCTGGCCCCGCATCTCGCACCACGCCGGAATGTCCAACCGCGCCGCCTCGTCGTCCGACAGCACCGTCACCGTCCCCCCCACCGGTACCTCCCCGAACACCTTCGCCAGTTCGATCACCGGGATCGGGCACCGCTTGCCCAGGGCGTCCACGACGAGCGGGCCCGCGGCCGACGCGGGGGCCGGGGACGCCGCCGGGGCGCCGAGCCGTTCCCGTACCCCCGCGACCAGACCCGGCAGCACGTCGAGGAAGCGGTCCACGTCGTCCTCCGCGGCGCCGCCCGGCAGGGACACCCGGACGTTCCCCTCGCTCAGTACCCCCATCGCGCGCAGCACATGGCTGGGCGTCAGCGTCGAACTCGTACACGACGAACCGGACGAAACGGAGAAACCCTCCCGGTCCAGCTCGTGCAGAAGCGTCTCCCCGTCGACGTACAGGCAGGAGAAGGTGACCAGATGGGGGAGCCGCCGCACCGGATCACCCACCACCTCCACATCCGGCACCAGCTCCGGCACCCGCGCCCTGATCCGGTCCACGAGCCCCCGCAGCCGCGCCCCCTCGGCCTCCGCCTCCGCCCGGACCGCCCGCAGCGAGGCCGCCGCCGCCACGATCGCCGGCAGGTTCTCGAAGCCGGGCGCCCGGCCCGACTCCCGCTCGTCCGAGGGGCCTTGCGGCGCGAACCGGACCCCCTTCCGTACGGCGAGCAGCCCCACCCCCGCCGGCCCGCCCCACTTGTGCGCGCTCGCGGCGAGGAGCGACCAGGCACCCTCCACCGGCCCCCAGCCCAGCGACTGGGCCGCGTCCACGAGCAGCGGCACGCCCGCCGCCCGGCAGGCCTCGGCCACCTCGGCCACCGGCTGCGCGGTCCCCACCTCGTGGTTGGCCGACTGGAGACACGCCAGGGCCGTCCCGGAGTCGAGGGCCGCCGCGAAGACGTCCGCGTCGACCGCCCCGGACCGGTCCACCGGCACCTCGGCCACGACGCCGCCGGCCGCCGTGTGCGTCTCGGCCGCGTGCAGGACGGAGGAGTGCTCGACCGCGGAGACCACGAGCCGGTTCCCGACACGCCGACGCCCCGCGAGGGATCCGGAGATTCCCGCGTGAACCGCGCGCGTCCCCGAAGGGGTGAACACCAGCTCGTCCGGACGGCAGCCCACGGCCTCCGCCGTCGCCTCCCGCGCCGTGTCGAGGAGCAGCCGGGCCCGCCTGCCCTCCCGGTACAGCCGGGCCGGGTCGGCCCAGCCCTCGTCCAGGGAGGCGAGCAGCGCCTGACGGGCGACGGGGTGCAGCGGGGCGGCGGACGCGGCGTCGAAGTACGGCATCCGCCCACGGTAGAGGCTGGCGGCCGGTGCTCCTCGTCCACCCGTGGCCGAGGGCGAGCCGGTGCTCCTCGTCCATCCGTGGCGCGTCCCCGCGCCGACCCCCGTGAGCCCCCGTCAGAACGGCACCCGCCGCACCGGCGGACGCCCGAACGGACGCGTCCGACCCCCCTCCGGAACCCCGGAGTCCACCCCTTCGGGGACTCGGACGGCGCGTTGGGCACCCTCCCCGCGCGACCCCAAATAGCGTCCAGTAGGGTTTGGTCCGCATAAACATCCAAACCCCTGCCCGCGGCACGGGGCGGCGACCGACCAGCGAGACGGACGGCCGTGGCCGACCAACGCGGGCCGAGACTCTCGGGAAGGCGCTACGTGAGTCCCAACGGCTCCGACCGCTCGTCGCGGCGCCCGATGCGGCGGAAGCTGCCGCAGGTGCTGACTGCGGGCCTGATCCTGGCGACAGCCACGGGCTGCTCGTACAACTGGGAAGACTTCCCCCGCCTTGGCATGCCCACCCCCGTCACGGAAGAGGCGCCTCGGATCCTCTCCCTCTGGCAGGGATCGTGGGCGGCCGCGCTCATTACCGGAATCCTGGTGTGGGGCCTGATCATCTGGTCCGTCATCTTCCACCGGCGGAGCAGGACCAAGGTCGAGGTACCTCCGCAGACCCGTTACAACATGCCCATCGAGGCGCTGTACACGGTCACCCCCCTCATCATCGTCTCGGTGCTCTTCTACTTCACCGCACGCGACGAGTCGAAGCTCCTCGAGCTCACCCCGAAGCCGACCCACACGGTCAACGTGGTCGGCTACCAGTGGAGCTGGGGCTTCAACTACGTCGAGAACGTGCCCGGTGTGACGGGTGACGCCAAGACGGACAAGAACCTCGCCTCGATCCCGGACAAGTTCCTCGCGGACTTCCCGGAGAACGCCGGCGGAGTCTACGACGCCGGTATCCCCGGCGACCGGAACCCGCAGAACGGCAACCCGGGCCCGACCCTGTGGCTGCCGAAGGGCGAGAAGGTCCGGTTCGTCCTGACCTCCCGTGACGTCATCCACTCCTTCTGGGTGGTCCCCTTCCTGATGAAGCAGGACGTCATCCCGGGACACACCAACTCCTTCGAGGTGACTCCCACCCGTGAGGGCACCTTCATGGGCAAGTGCGCCGAGCTGTGCGGTGTCGACCACTCCCGGATGCTCTTCAACGTCAAGGTGGTCTCCCCGGAGCGCTACCAGCAGCACCTGAAGGAGCTGGCCGAGAAGGGGCAGACCGGCTACATCCCGTCTGGCATCGAGCAGACGGACCCGGCCAGGAATGCGGAGAAGAACCAACTGTGAGCATCCACAACGAAACCCAGGGTGCCGCCGCAGCTGAGGACTCGTACGAGAACGAGCTGCCCGTACGGCGCAAGCAGCCCGGCAACGTCGTGATCAAGTGGCTGACCACCACCGACCACAAGACGATCGGCACGCTCTACCTGGTCACGTCGTTCGTCTTCTTCTGCATCGGCGGACTCATGGCGCTCTTCATGCGCGCCGAGCTGGCCCGTCCGGGTACGCAGATCATGTCGAACGAGCAGTTCAACCAGGCGTTCACGATGCACGGCACGATCATGCTGCTGATGTTCGCGACGCCGCTGTTCGCCGGATTCGCGAACTGGATCATGCCGCTGCAGATCGGCGCGCCCGACGTGGCGTTCCCGCGGCTGAACATGTTCGCGTACTGGCTGTACCTCTTCGGCTCGATCATCGCGGTGGCCGGCTTCCTCACCCCGCAGGGTGCGGCCGACTTCGGCTGGTTCGCCTACTCCCCGCTGTCGGACGCCGTCCGCTCGCCGGGTGTCGGCGCCGACATGTGGATCATGGGTCTGGCCTTCTCCGGCTTCGGCACGATCCTCGGTTCGGTCAACTTCATCACCACGATCATCTGCATGCGCGCCCCCGGCATGACGATGTTCCGGATGCCGATCTTCACCTGGAACGTGCTGCTGACCGGTGTCCTGGTCCTGCTCGCCTTCCCGGTCCTGGCGGCCGCGCTGTTCGCCCTCGAGGCGGACCGCAAGTTCGGTGCGCACATCTTCGACGCGGCCAACGGTGGAGCGCTGCTCTGGCAGCACCTCTTCTGGTTCTTCGGCCATCCGGAGGTGTACATCATCGCGCTGCCGTTCTTCGGCATCGTCTCCGAGGTCATCCCGGTCTTCAGCCGCAAGCCGATGTTCGGCTACATCGGTCTGGTGGCCGCGACCATCGCGATCGCCGGTCTCTCCGTGACCGTGTGGGCCCACCACATGTACGTCACCGGTGGCGTCCTCCTACCGTTCTTCTCCTTCATGACGTTCCTCATCGCCGTACCGACAGGCGTGAAGTTCTTCAACTGGATCGGAACGATGTGGAAGGGCTCGCTGTCCTTCGAGACACCGATGCTCTGGACGATCGGCTTCCTGGTCACCTTCACCTTCGGTGGTCTGACCGGTGTCATCCTGGCCTCGCCGCCGATGGACTTCCACGTCTCCGACTCGTACTTCGTCGTCGCGCACTTCCACTACGTCGTCTTCGGCACCGTGGTCTTCGCGATGTTCGCCGGCTTCCACTTCTGGTGGCCGAAGTTCACGGGCAAGATGCTGGACGAGCGCCTGGGCAAGATGACGTTCTGGACGCTGTTCATCGGCTTCCACGGCACGTTCCTGGTGCAGCACTGGCTCGGTGCCGAGGGCATGCCGCGTCGTTACGCGGACTACCTCGACGCCGACGGCTTCACCGCGCTGAACACGATCTCGACGATCTCCTCCTTCCTGCTCGGTCTGTCGATCCTGCCGTTCCTCTACAACGTCTGGAAGACCGCCAAGTACGGCAAGAAGATCGAGGTCGACGACCCGTGGGGCTACGGCCGCTCGCTCGAGTGGGCGACGTCCTGCCCGCCGCCGCGGCACAACTTCCTCACCCTGCCGCGGATCCGTTCCGAATCCCCGGCGTTCGACCTGCACCACCCCGAGATCGCCGCTCTCGACCAGCTCGAGAACAAGGGGCACGCCGCCGAGGCCCTCGTGGGCAGCAAGGAGGCCGGCAAGTGAAGATCCAGGGCAAGATGTTCATCTGGCTGAGCGTCTTCATCCTTGCCATGGCCGTCCTGTACGGCGTCTGGTCGAAGGAGCCGGTCGGCACCACGGCGCTGTTCCTCGCGTTCGGCCTGTCCATCATGATCGGCTACTACCTGGCCTTCACGGCCAAGCGTGTCGACGCGATGGCGCAGGACGACAAGGAGGCCGACGTCGCGGACGAGGCCGGTGAGGTCGGCTTCTTCGCCCCGCACAGCTGGCAGCCGCTCTCGCTCGCCATCGGCGGCGCGATCGCCTTCCTCGCCATCGCCATGGGCTGGTGGCTGCTGTACTTCTCGTTCCCGCTGATCCTGGTCGGCCTCTTCGGCTGGGTCTTCGAGTTCTACCGCGGCGAGAACCAGAACCAGTAGCGGTACCCCGCTCCGCACCGGAGCACACCGAGGGGCCCGGACACTTCGTCACCGAAGCGTCCGGGCCCCTCTTTTGCAGCACTCGGCGCGCTGCCGCGAAGGATTGTTCTTACGGTGAGTCCATGAACGACACGCCGCGCATTCGGACTGTTCTGAGCTGCACCTTTCTGGCTGTCACCGTCACCGCGGGCGCCACCGCCTGCACTGGCGCCGACGGCCATCCGCTGTCCGCGAGGGCCTACGACGCGGCGGGCCAGCTCGCGGTCAGCGCCCCCGCCGACGGCGCCAAGGCGGACCCCGAGAAGCCCCTGGAGATCACCGCCAAGGGCGAGGGCGGCCGGATCACCGACGTATCCGCCACCGATGCCTCAGGACACCACCTGGCCGGCGAACTCACCGCCGACGGGCAGCGCTGGCGCTCCACGGCCGCCCTGGCGGCCGGCGCCCGCTACACCGTCCGCGTCTCCACCGAGGACGGGGACGGCGCTCCAGGCGCCCGTACGTTCACTTTCGAGACGGCCCCGGCCAAACGGGCCCTCACCGTGACCTTCGGGCCGGAGGCGGGCACGTACGGCGTCGGACAGCCCGTCACGGCCGACCTCAGCCTCCCCGTCAAGGACCGCAAGGCGCGCGGCATCGTCGAACGGGCCCTCAAGGTCCGCTCCACCCCCTCCGTCGAGGGCGCCTGGTACTGGGTGGACGACAAGAAGCTGCACTTCCGCCCGAAGGAGTACTGGCCCTCGGGCACGCGCGTCACGGTCACCGGCAACCTGGACGGCCTCAAGGTCGGCGACAAGCTCTACGGCGGCGCGTCCAAGCCGCTGAAGCTCACCATCGGCGACCGGATCGAGGCGATCGCGGACGCCGGGTCGCACTACATGACCGTCAAGCGCAACGGAGAAGTGATCAACACCATTCCGGTGACCACCGGCAAACCCGGCTTCTCCACCCGCAACGGCATCAAGGTGGTGCTCGGCAAGGAGTACTACGTCCGGATGCGGGGCACCAGCGTCGGCATCGCCGAGGGCAGCTCCGAGTCCTACGACCTGCCCGTCTACTACGCCACCCGGGTGACGTGGAGCGGCGAGTACGTCCACGCCGCGCCCTGGTCCGTCGGCTCGCAGGGCGTGGCGAACGTCAGCCACGGCTGTGTCGGCATGTCGACGGGGAACGCGGCCTGGTTCTACGAGACCGTCCGCCCCGGCGACATCGTCAGGACGATCAACAGCTACGGCGACACGATGGACACCTTCGGCAACGGCTTCGGCGACTGGAACCTGTCCTGGGACAAGTGGCGCCAGGGCAGCGCCCTGGTGGAGGCCACAGGAAACCCCGTGGCCCCCACCGAGAAGGCCCGCCTGAGGCCGTCGATCTGACCGGCCTACGAGGCGATCGAGAGGCGCGAGCGCAGCAGGGCCGCCAGGGACGCCGCGAAGTCGACCGGTTCCACCGGGAGGGTGACCGCGGCGTCCGCGCGGCTCCAGGTGGCCAGCCAGGCGTCCTGCGGGCGCCCGATCAGGAGCAGGACCGGAGGGCAGTGGAAGACCTCGTCCTTGAGCTGCCGGCAGACGCCCATGCCGCCCGCGGGCACCGCCTCGCCGTCCAGCACGCACACGTCGATGCCGCCCTCGTCCAGGCGCTTCAGCACCGCCGGCAGCGTCGCGCACTCCACGAACTCGACCGGGGGGACGTCGGACGCGGGCCTGCGCCCGGCCGCCAGCCGTACCTGCTCGCGGGTGTTCGCGTCGTCGCTGTAGACCAGGACCGTGGCACTCGACTGCATCGTTCCTCCGGCTGGGAAGGCGGGTGGGTCGTCGTCGACCGATGCGCGGATGCTACTCCGGTCCACACCTCGTCAACACCCGTTCAACACCTGTTCGAAGGGTGTCCGGGGGCCGTCGCACTGGGCCGTTCGGGCTGGACACACCCCTCTGACACTCCGAACGGCACCCCCCGGAGTGAGGGCGGGATAAGCGACCGACATAATGTCGGTCGTGGCGACAGTAACGACAGTAGAAACAGGGCACGCGCACCCGTCGGTCAATCGACCGAACCTCACCAGCGTCGGAACCATCATCTGGTTGAGTTCCGAGCTGATGTTCTTCGCGGCCCTCTTCGCGATGTACTTCACCCTGCGATCGGTGACGGGTGCCGACTATTGGAAGGCCCAGGCGGAACACCTGGCCTTCCCGTTCTCGGCGACCAACACCACGATCCTGGTGCTCTCCTCCCTCACCTGCCAGCTCGGCGTATTCGCCGCGGAGCGGGGCGATGTGAAGAAGCTCAGGACGTGGTTCATCGTCACGTTCGTGATGGGTTCGATCTTCATCGGCGGCCAGGTCTTCGAGTACACCGAGCTGGTCAAGGACGCGGGCATGTCGCTCTCGTCCGGACCGTACGGCTCCGTGTTCTACCTGACCACCGGCTTCCACGGCCTGCACGTGACGGGCGGACTCATCGCCTTCCTGCTGGTCCTCGGCCGGACGTACGCCGCCAAGAGGTTCACTCACGAGCAGGCAACCGCCGCCATCGTCGTGTCCTACTACTGGCACTTCGTCGATGTCGTCTGGATCGGCCTCTTCGCCACGATCTACATGATCAAGTAATCGGCGCCGCCGTCACGGCGGACCGAGACATCCAGCAAGCACCGACGCAGAAGATCCTGACACCGGGGTAATCCGTGAAAAAGCTCTCCGCACGACGACGCCATCCGCTGGCGGCGGTCGTCGTCCTACTTCTCGCGCTGGCGGCCACTGGGGGGCTGTACGCCGCGTTCGCGCCCGCGGGCACGGCGAAGGCCGACGAGACCGCCCAGTCCCTCGCCATCGAGGAGGGGAAGAAGCTCTACTCCGTCGGCTGCGCCAGCTGCCACGGAACCGGCGGTCAGGGCACCACTGACGGCCCGTCCCTCGTCGGCGTCGGTTCGGCGTCCGTCGACTTCCAGGTCGGCACGGGCCGCATGCCGGCCCAGCAGCCGGGCGCCCAGGTCCCGAAGAAGAAGGTCATCTACTCGCAGGCTGAGATCGATCAGCTCGCGGCGTACGTCGCCTCTCTCGGTTCCGGCCCGGTCACGCCCGCCGAGAGCCAGTACGACACGGCCGGCGCCAACATCGGCCGCGGTGGCGAACTGTTCCGCAACAACTGTGCCCAGTGCCACAACTTCACCGGTGAGGGTGGCGCGCTGACCTACGGCAAGTACGCCCCCAGCCTCGAAGGCGTGAGCCCGAAGCACCTCTACGAGGCCATGCAGACCGGCCCGCAGAACATGCCCTCCTTCCCGGACACGACCATGCCGGAGAAGGAGAAGAAGGACATCATCGCGTACGTCCAGGCCGTCAACAGCGACAAGGCCGACAACCCGGGCGGTCTCAAGCTCGGTGGCCTCGGCCCCGTCAGCGAGGGCCTGTTCGCCTGGATCTTCGGTCTGGGTGGGCTCATCGCAGTTGCCATCTGGGTCGCGGCCCACACCGCTAAGGCCAAGAAGTCATGAGTACCCAAGAGATTCCAGAAGAGAACCTGCCGGCAGGGCAGGACACCGCGCACGGCGCGGTGAAGGTCGCCGACGACCCGTTCGCCGACCCGGGCCTCCCGCCCCACAAGCCCCGCATCCAGGACATCGACGAGCGGGCCGCCCGTCGGTCCGAGCGCGCGGTCGCCTTCATGTTCGTGCTGTCGATGCTGGCCACGGTCGGCTTCATCGCCTCGTACGTGATCTTCCCGGTCGACAAGATCGTGTACATCTGGCCCTTCGGCCGGGTGTCCGCGCTCAACTTCGCGCTCGGCTGGACCCTCGGTCTCGCCCTCTTCTTCATCGGCGCGGGAGCGGTCCACTGGGCCCGCACCCTGATGTCCGACGTCGAGGTCGCCGACGAGCGTCACCCGATCGAGGCGTCGCCCGAGGTCAAGGCGAAGGTCATGTCGGACTTCGCGGCCGGTGCCGCGGAGTCGGGCATGGGCCGCCGCAAGCTCATCCGCAACACGATGTTCGGCGCGCTGTCGCTCGTACCGCTCTCCGGCATCGTGCTGCTGCGTGACATGGGCCCGCTGCCCGAGAAGAAGCTCCGGACCACCATGTGGGCCAAGGGTCTTCAGCTCATCAACATGAACACGCACGAGCCGCTGCGTCCCGAGGACGTCGCCGTCGGTTCGCTGACCTTCGCGATGCCCGAGGGCCTCTCGGAGCACGACCACCACTTCCAGGTGGAGATCGCCAAGGCCGCCCTGATGATCGTCCGGATCCAGCCGGAGGACATCAAGGACAAGCGCGAGCTCGAGTGGTCGCACGAGGGCATCGTCGCCTTCTCGAAGATCTGCACCCACGTGGGCTGCCCGATCTCCCTGTACGAGCAGCAGACGCACCACGTCCTCTGCCCGTGCCACCAGTCCACCTTCGACCTCTCCGACGGCGCCCGCGTCATCTTCGGCCCGGCCGGTCACGCCCTCCCGCAGCTGCGGATCGGCGTGAACGACAAGGGCTTCCTGGAGGCGCTCGGCGACTTCGACGAGCCCGTCGGTCCTGCCTTCTGGGAGCGCGGATGAGCACCGTGACCGATTCACCGAAGAAGGCGCCCGCGGGTGAGCGGGTCGCCGACTGGGCCGACGGACGGCTGGGGATCTACTCGCTGGCCAAGGCCAACATGCGGAAGATCTTCCCGGACCACTGGTCCTTCATGCTGGGCGAGATCTGCCTCTACAGCTTCCTCATCATCATCCTGACGGGCGTCTATCTGACGATGTTCTTCCACCCGTCGATGAACGAGGTGGAGTACGCCGGACCGTACGTCCCGCTCCAGGGACAGCTGATGTCCGAGGCGTTCAACTCGACCATGCACATCTCGTTCGAGGTGCGCGGTGGTCTGCTGATCCGGCAGATCCACCACTGGGCGGCGCTGATCTTCCTCGCCGGCATGTTCGTGCACATGATGCGCGTGTTCTTCACGGGCGCGTTCCGCAAGCCGCGTGAGATCAACTGGCTGTTCGGCTTCCTGCTGTTCTTCCTGGGCATGTTCACCGGCTTCACCGGTTACTCGCTCCCGGACGACCTGCTCTCCGGCACCGGTGTCCGCTTCATGCAGGGCGCGATCCTGTCCGTGCCGGTCATCGGCACGTACCTGTCGATGTTCCTGTTCGGCGGCGAGTTCCCCGGCGGCGACTTCGTGGCCCGGTTCTACTCGGCCCACGTGCTGCTGCTGCCCGGCATCATGCTCGGCCTCGTGGTGGCCCACCTCATCCTGGTGTTCTTCCACAAGCACACGCAGTTCGCCGGCCCCGGCCGCACGAACAACAACGTCGTGGGCATGCCGCTGCTGCCGGTCTACATGGCCAAGGCCGGAGGCTTCTTCTTCCTGGTCTTCGGTGTCATCGCGATCATCTCGGCGATCGCCTCGATCAACCCGATCTGGGCGCTCGGCCCGTACCGCCCGGACCAGGTGTCCACCGGCGCCCAGCCCGACTGGTACATGGGCTTCGCCGAGGGTCTGATCCGCGTCATGCCGGGCTGGGAGATCAACCTCTGGGGCCACACGCTGGTCCTCGGCGTGATGATCCCGCTGGCCATCTTCCCGGCGGTCCTCGCGGCCATCGCGGTCTACCCGTTCATCGAGTCGTGGATCACCGGCGACAAGCGCGAGCACCACATCGCGCAGCGCCCGCGCAACGCTCCGACGCGCACCGCCTTCGGTGTCGCCTGGATCACCGCGTACATGATCATGCTCGTGGGTGGTGGAAACGACCTCTGGGCGACCCACTTCCACCTGTCGCTCAACGCGATCACCTGGTTCGTGCGGATCTTCTTCTTCGTCGGTCCGGTCATCGCGTTCATCGTCACCAAGCGGATCTGCCTCGGCCTCCAGCGCCGCGACAAGGACAAGGTGCTGCACGGCCGCGAGTCCGGCATCATCAAGCGCCTGCCGCACGGTGAGTTCGTCGAGGTCCACCAGCCGCTCAGCCAGGGCGAGCTGCACCGCCTCACGGCGCACGAGCAGTACGAGCCCGCGGCCCTCCCGCCGGCGGTCGACGAGAACGGCGTCGAGCGCAAGACCGGTCGCATGGAGAAGCTCCGGATCAAGCTCAACAAGGGCTACTACGGCGACGACAACCAGATCGCCAAGCCCACGGTCGAGGAGTACAAGGCGATCCAGGACGGCCACGGCCACCACTGATCACCTGACACTTCCGACTTTCTGAAGTCGCCACGGCGAGAGCCCCGTCCATTCGATGGACGGGGCTCTTTGCCGCCCCCCGGGGTCGATAGGGTGGCCCTCGTACCCGTCACGTGACGACCAGGAGCTGCCATGAGCGCTGCGACCCCCGCTGGAGGACCTACGTCGGCGGGCCGCTCCTGGCCCGTCGTCCTGGAAGGCCTGCTGACCGGCCGCGACCAGAGCGCCGAGGACACCGCCTGGGCGATGGACCGGATCCTGCGCGGCGAGGCCACCGACGCCCAGATCGCCGGCTTCGCGGTCGCCCTGCGTGCCAAGGGCGAGACCGTCGAGGAGATCTCCGGGCTCGTCCGCACCATGTACGAGCACGCCAACACGATCGAGGTGCCCGGCCCCTCCGTCGACATCGTCGGCACCGGCGGCGACGGCGCCAAGACCGTCAACATCTCCACCATGTCCGCGATCGTCGTCGCCGGCACCGGCGCCAAGGTCGTCAAGCACGGCAACCGGGCCGCGTCCTCCGCCTCCGGCGCCTCCGACGTCCTGGAGAAGCTCGGCGTCAACCTGGAGCTGACCCCGCGGCGGGTCGCCGAGGTCGCGGAGGAAGCCGGGATCACCTTCTGCTTCGCGGTGAAGTTCCACCCGGCGCTGCGTCATGTCGCCGCGGCCCGCAAGGAACTCGGCATCCGGACCACCTTCAACTTCCTCGGTCCGCTCACCAACCCCGCCCGGGTGCGGGCCCAGGCCACCGGTGTCGCCGACGCCCGGATGGCTCCGATCATGGCCGGGGTGCTCGCCGAGCGCGGTTCCTCCGCGCTCGTCTTCCGCGGCGACGACGGGCTCGACGAACTGACCACCACCGCCACCTCGCGGGTCTGGGTGGTCCGCGACGGCTCGGTGCGCGAGGAGGCCTTCGACCCCCGGGACGTCGGCATCGACCTCGTACCGGTGGAGGCGCTGCGCGGCGCGGACGCCTCGTTCAACGCGGACGTCGCCCGCCGGCTGCTCGCGGGGGAGACCGGACCGGTACGGGACGCGGTGCTGCTCAACTCGGCGGCGGCGCTGACCGCGCTCGCACCGGGGGAGGGCACCCTCGTGGAGCAGATCCGTACCGGCATCGAGCAGGCCGCGGAGGCGATCGACTCCGGCGAGGCCCGCCGGGCCCTGGAGCGCTGGATCGCGGTCAGCAACGCGTAGGAACTGATCCCCGCCGTACGACCCCGGTCCAGCATGCGGACCGGGGTCTTGCGCTTCGGCGATCATGTGGCAGGATGCTCTACAGGTCACGAGTGACAGCGTTTTGGCCCCGGCTTGCTGTCCGGCAACCCTCCGTCCGTGGCGGGGTGCCCCGGGTGATGACCAGGCCGTAGGCAGCGAGGTCTACGGCAAGCGCGGACCCCTCGAACACCAGGGGTCCTGGTCTCTCGAGGAGCATTTTCCGTGAGCAAGCGAATGCGATAGGGCGAGTCCGCCCCTTCTTCACCCCTCGGAACAGGGTCTCTTCCGCGTACCCGGCGTACCTGCGTACCCACGCACCCACCCGTACCCGTGCGCGTCCCCGTCGTCTCCGAGGCATCACCCGTACCCCGCCGTCTCCGGCCGCGTACGGGATCACCGAAGCCATTCCGCACCGCCCGCCGGGAGATACCGCCATGTCCGCACACCCCCACGCCGCCGCCACCGCCGAGACCGCCGCCGAGTCCGCCGACGCCTGCTGCGCCGCCCCGCTGCCCGTCCTCGGCCGGGACGTCACCGTCCCGCTCGTCACCGGCGGCGAGGTGACCTACGCGGCGCTCGACTACGCGGCCAGCGCCCCGGCCCTCCAGCGGGTCTGGGACGATGTCGCCGCGTACGCCCCCTACTACGGCAGCGTCCACCGCGGCGCCGGCTACCTCTCCCAGCTCTCCACCGACCTCTTCGAGAACAGCCGCGCCACCGTCGCCGAGTTCCTCGACTGCCGCCCCGGCGACCAGGTCGTCTTCACCCGCTCCACCACCGACTCGCTCAACCTGCTCGCCGCGACCCTCCCCGCCGGTTGCGAGGTCTTCGTCTTCGAGACCGAGCACCACGCCTCGCTGCTGCCGTGGCAGGACGCCCGCGTCACCTACCTCAACGCCCCGCGCACCCCCGAGCAGGCCGTCGCGACCCTGGAGCGCGCCCTCGCCGACCGCGACCCCTACGGCCCCGCCCTGGTCTGCGTCACCGGCGCGTCCAACGTCACCGGTGAGCTGTGGCCGGTGAGGGAACTCGCCGCCGCCGCCCACGCCCACGGCGCCCGGATCGTGCTCGACGCCGCCCAGCTCGCCCCCCACCACCCGGTCTCCGTCCAGGACCTCGACGTGGACTGGATCGCCTTCTCCGGGCACAAGCTGTACGCGCCGTTCGGCTCCGGTGTCCTCGCGGGCCGCGCCGACTGGCTCCAGGACGCCGAGCCCTACCTCGCGGGCGGCGGCGCCTCCCGCAAGGTGGCGCGCCGGGCCGACGGCGGGGTGGACGTGGAGTGGCACACCACCGCGGCCCGGCACGAGGCCGGCTCCCCGAACGTCATCGGCGTGTACTCCATCGCCTCCGCCTGCAAGGCGCTCACCGAGGCCGGCTTCGACAGCCTCGTCGAGCGGGAGCGGCACCTGATCGCCACGGTCCGCGCGGGCCTCGCCGAGGTCCCCGAGGTCAAGGTGCTCTCGCTGTTCGGCGACGACGCCCCCCGCGTCGGCGTCATCTCCTTCGTCGTGGAGGGCTGGAACAGCTCCCACTTCGCCGCCGCGCTCTCCGCCGAGTACGGCATCGGCGTCCGCGACGGGCTGTTCTGCGCCCACCCGCTGGTCCGCACGCTGCTCGGCAGCGACCCGGGGACCCAGGGCGAGTGCGGCGCCCCCGAGGCCGCGCCCGGCGAGAAGTCCCTCAACGCCATCCGGGTGAGCTTCGGCGCCGGTACGCCCGACGAGCACGTGGAGCGGTTCGTCGGCGCCGTGAAGGAGCTCGTCCGCGACGGCGCCCGGTGGAACTACCGCACCGAGGACGGCCGCTGCGTCCCCGACCGCGGCTGAGCACTCACTCGTACGGGTGAAGGGGGCCTCCCGACCGGGAGGCCCCCTTCACTCATGGGTCGTGCGCGCCTTCAGGACTCCAGACCGATGGCGAAGGCCGCCTCCAGGTCGTGCTGGGAGTACGTACGGAAGGCGACGTGGGTGTCCGTGGCCTCGACGCCCGGGATCTTGCTGATGCTGCCGGGGATCACGTCCGCCAGGTCGTCGTGGCGCGGCACCCGGACCATGGCGATCAGGTCGTACGTACCGGTCACCGAGAAGACCTCGCTGACACTGTCGAGCGCGGCGATCGACTCGGCGATCTCGGGGATGCGGTCCACGCTGGTCTTGATGAGCACGATCGCGGTGATCACGGCTGGCTTTCTCCCTCGGTCGCCGCGGTTTGGGCTTTCACTCTATCCCCACCCCGGTAGCGCCCCCAGGCGTAGAGGAAGCCGACGGAGAAGCCCACCACATGGGCCAGATAGGCGACGCCGGGGCCGGCGCCCGCCGCCCGCGCGGCCAGCCACTGGAGCACGAACCAGAAGATCAGCACGATCCAGGCGGGGAAGCGCAGCGGCAGGAAGAAGAGGAAGGGGAAGAGGCTGGTGACCCGGGCCCGCGGGAAGAGGAAGAGGAAGGCCCCGAGCACCCCCGAGATCGCCCCTGACGCCCCGACGAGCGTCTGCTCGCTGTGCGCGTGCGCCGCCGCGTACCCGAGGAGCGCGAGATAGCCGGTGCCCAGGTAGAAGAGGGCGAACCCGAAGGCGCCCATGCGTTCTTCGGTCATCGCCCCGAAGACGTACAGGAAGAGCATGTTCCCGAGCAGGTGGAGCCAGCTGCCGTGGACGAAGAGCGCGGTCAGCGGGGTGAGCAGGGCGCGCGGCTCGCCGCTCATCAGCTCGGCGGGAACGACGCCCCAGCGGCGGAAGTACGTGCCCTGCGCCGCGAGGAGCTGCTCCCCGGTGCCGTGCACCGGGTTGAGCCCCGAGACCGGACTGACCAGGAAGAGGAGGCAGCAGGCGGCGATCAGTCCGTAGGTCACCGTGGGTCCGCCGCGGGCGCCGCGCCAGGCCCCGAGAGCCGCTCCTCGCCAATCGATCATGGACAGATCATGGCGTACCCGGGACGAAGTGGACAGAGTGCCTCGCCGTGCCCCCGCCGACCCGTGAGGCCGTAGGGTTGCGGGCAGTACGACCGCAGTTCGACGGCGCACCGCGGCTCCCGCACCTGGTACCACGCAACAGGAAGAAGGACGGCTCGATGACGACGGTTCCCCTGCCGACCGCCGAGACCCGCTGGCGCTGCACGCTCTGCGGCAACCTGACCCGCTTCGACGTGACCCGCTCCTCCAAGGTCGTCGAGTACGTCCATCTGGACCTCGCGGGGGAGCCGACGGTCGAGGAGCGGCAGGTGGTCAGTGAGACCATCGAGTCGGTCCGCTGCCGTTGGTGCAACGCGGTGGACCAGATCGAACTGGTGGACAGGCCGGGCGCCGCCTCCTGAGGGACGGCGCGGACGACATAGGGGTGACGGATCGTGGAGCAGCCCGCGCACGGTGGTGAGCCGGCCGGCGCGGCAGGTGACGCTGCCGAGACGCTCGACCACCCACTGCCCGAAGGCGTACGGCGGCGGGTCGTCGCGCTGGTCGCGGACGCCTTCGGCGGGCTGACCGTCGCGGAGCTGCCCGCCCCCCTGAGGCAGTACGCCCGGTTCACCGCGAGCCGCCGGGCGAAGTTCGCCGGCAACGCGATGGCGGCGGCCCTGGAGAGCGACCCGCTGTTCCGGCAGCGGATCGGCGAACGGTTCAAGCAGGGCCAGCCCGAACTGGCCGGAGCCGTCGAGACCGGCACCCCGCCCGCCGCCGCCGATCCCCTCGACGTGGCGGCGGCCGCCTATGTGCTGCGCCCGCCGGGCTGGGTCAAGCTCGTGGCCGCCGCGGGCGAGGAGGCCCTGCGCGTCGACGCCGAGCGGGCCGACGAGGCCGGCCGGCGCGAACTGGAGCGGCTGCGCGAGGAACTCGCCGCCGCCCGCGACCGGTCCCGGGACGAGACCGAGCAGCTGCGGCGCGACCTGGAGACGGCCAGGAAGGAAGCGGAATCGCTTCACCGCAAGCTGCGCAGCGCCCAGAGCGACGTGAAGCGCGGCGAGGCCGCGCTGCGCCGCGTCCAGGGCGAGATCGAGAGCGCGCGGGCGGAGGCGGCCGCCCAGGTGTCCTCGGCCGAGAGCGAGAGCCGGCGGCTCAAGTCCCGGCTCGGCGAGGTCGAGGCGGCCCTCGAGGCCAGCCGCAGGTCCGCCCGTGAGGGGCGCTCGGTGGAGGACATGCGGCTGCGGCTGCTGCTCGACACCGTCCTCGACGCCGCCCAGGGGCTGCGCCGTGAACTCGCGCTGCCGCCCGTCTCGACGCACCCCGCGGACACGGTGGACGCGGTGGAGCCGGGGCGGATGTCCCCGAAGGACATCGCGGCGCGGGCGCTC
Organism: Streptomyces sp. NPDC002773; assembly: GCF_040295605.1. Taxonomy (NCBI): domain Bacteria; kingdom Bacillati; phylum Actinomycetota; class Actinomycetes; order Kitasatosporales; family Streptomycetaceae; genus Streptomyces; species Streptomyces sp. NPDC002773. Next base: position 46,491 of record NZ_JBEOVO010000009.1, on the reverse strand, counting down.
TCCGAGACCGATCCCGCGTTGCTCGACCAACTCCTCGCGCTGCCGCAGGCCCATCTGGTCGTCGACGGCTACAACGTCACCAAGACCGGCTATCCGACGATGCCGCTGGAGAAGCAGCGGTTGAGGCTGCTCGGCTCCCTCTCGGCCCTCGCGGCCCGCTCGGGCGCCGAGGTCACCTGTGTCTTCGACGGGGCGGAGCTGGCGGCCCCGGTGCTGCTCGCGCCGCCGCGCGGGGTGCGGGTGCTGTTCTCCAAGCCTGGTGTCACGGCCGACGAGTTGATCCGCCAGCTGGTACGGGCGGAGCCGCCCGGCCGCCCGGTCGTGGTGGTCTCCACGGACCGTGAGGTGGCCGACGGGGTGGCGAAGGCGGGGGCGCGTCCGGTCGCGTCCGCCTTGTTGCTGAAGCGGCTTTCGCGGCTCTCGTGACACATCACAACTCCTGGGCCTTATGCCCGAATTCTGGACGGCGGACCGTCAAGTGGTCATCACTGCCCGTGCGATGCGCGTAAATAAAGTGGTGCCTGAGCGATATTTTTGCCAGTGGGATTTGAACTGATCACAAGTTGGTCACTAAGGTCGGCCTTCGAACCTTCGCGCGGTTGATCATCCATCCGGGATGACGGCGGAGGAACCGCCTGCCCCTGACCGGTTGGGCGGCTCGAGGAAGAAGGAGCTCGCCTTCGTGGCGTCCCACCGTCGACCCAAGCAGCCGAGCCGCACCCGCGTGACCGTGCTCACCACCGCCGCCGCCGCGGCCGTCGCCATCACCGCCCAGACCGGCGCCCAGGCGGCTCCGAAGCCGAAGATCGAGGACGTCAAGGCTCAGGTCGAGGAGCTCCAGCACCAGGGCGAAGAGGCCATCGAGCAGTACAACCTCGCCGAGGAGCGCCGCGGCACGCTGCAGAAGGAGATCGGCCAGCTCCAGGACAAGGTGGCCCGCGGTCAGCAGGAGCTCAACACCCTGCGCGACCAGATCGGTTCGGTCGCCAGCGCCCAGTACCGCTCCGGCGGCATCGACCCGGCGCTCCAGCTCTTCCTCTCCGCCGACCCGGACACGTACCTCGACAAGGCGTCCGCGATCGACCAGGTGAGCGCCCAGCAGGCCGACGTCCTCACCTCGATCCAGGCCAAGCAGCGCACGCTCGCCCAGCAGCGGGCCGAGGCCACCACGAAGCTGGCCGACCTCGAGGACGTCCGCAAGACCCTCGGCGCGAAGAAGAAGAAGTTCCAGGCCAAGCTGGCCGAGGCGCAGAGGCTGCTCAACACCCTCACCGCCGCCGAGCGTGCCAAGATCCAGGAGCAGGAGCGCGAGAAGGAGCAGCGCGCCAGCCGCGACGCCGGCGAGCGGCTCGACCTGGGCAAGGAAGCCCCCGCGAACGGCTTCGGCGCCGCCGCGCTCAGCGCCGCCGCCACCCGGGTCGGCATGCCGTACGACCCCGGAGCCGAGGGCCCCGGCTCGTTCGACTGCTCGGGTCTGACCCAGTGGGCCTACGGCAAGGCGGGCGTCGACCTCACGCGCACCACCTACACCCAGCAGAATGACGGCACGAAGATCGGCCGCAGCCAGCTCAAGCCGGGCGACCTGGTCTTCTTCAACGGCCTTTCGCACGTGGGCCTGTACGCGGGCAACAACACGATCCTGCACGCCCCCAAGCCGGGTGCCTTCGTCCGCTACGAGTCCATGAACTACATGGGCACGTTCCAGTTCGGCGTCCGCATCGGCGGCTGAACCGCCCCGGTATGCCGCCCGAACGGGTGGTTCGCCGCGACCCGCACTGACCTGACGCCCCGCCGGTGACCTGTGTTCTCCGGCGGGGCGTCACTTTCTGTGCCCATCGGCTTCGTTGGACGCGCACTGAACAGCGGCTACTGTCTGCCGCGCCAGTCAGCGTCGAGCCGAACGGAGCGCGATTCGTGGCGTCCCACCGCCGACCCGCCAGGGTCACCGTCCTCACCGCCGCCGCGGCCACCGCGGCGGCGTCCCTCGGGGCCGTCCCCGCGAGCGCCGACCCCGGAGCCGGGACCGAGGCCACCCGCGCCACCGTCGACCGCCTCTTCGAGGAGGCCGAGCGGGCCACCGAGGGCTACAACAAGGCGGACGAGAAGGCGGACGCGCTGCGCCGGACGGTCTCCCAGGCCCGCGACAACCTCGCCCAGGGCCAGGAGCGCATCAACCACATGCGGGGCGCGCTCGGCTCGGTCGCCGGGGCCCAGTACCGCTCCGGCGGCATCGACCCCGCCCTCGCCCTGCTGCTCTCCTCCGACCCGGACAGCTACCTCGACCGGGCCGCCGCCCTCGACCGGATCACCGCCCGCCAGGGAGCCGCGCTCGCCGAACTCCAGCGGGAGCAGCGCAGGCTGAACCAGAAGCGCTCCGAGGCCCACACCGCCCTGGTCGATCTGGAGCGCAGCCGCGCCGAGGTCGCCCGCCACAAGCGCACCGTCGAGGGCAAGCTCGCCGAGGCCCGCCGGGTCCTCGCGAGCCTCACCGCCGCCGAGCGCGCCGACTTCGACCGGGCCTCCAGGTCCGGCGGACGCGACGGCGGACGGGAAGCCGGACTCGACGGCGGACCCGCCGAGGATCCGCCGCCCATGGCCGACCCCGGTCCGGCCTCCTCGCGGGCCTCCGCCGCGGTGATCGCCGCCCGCAGCGCGATCGGCAAGCCGTACGTGTGGGGGGCGACCGGCCCCTCCGCCTTCGACTGCTCGGGCCTGATGGTCTGGTCGTACCGGCAGGCCGGGATCAGCCTGCCGCGCACCTCGGCGGCGCAGCGCCACGCGGGGCGCCAGGTGCCGCTGTCGCAGGCGCAGCCGGGCGACCTCGTCACGTACCGCGGCGACGCCAGCCACGTCGGGATCTACGCGGGCGGCGGGCAGGTCATCCACGCCCCCTACCCGGGCGCGCGGGTCCGCTACGACCCGGTGAACATGATGTCGCACGTGACGGTGACCCGGGTCTGAGCCGGGGGCCCCGCCGCTCCCGTCCCGTACGGGAAGCGGGGCCGGCCGTTCCGACCGTACGATCGGGGCGTGGCAGGTCAGGGGAGTGGAGCGGCGCGCGGCGCGGCCGGGTGTCTGCTTGCCGCCCTCCTGGCCGTGGGCGGGTGCACCGCCCCCGCGCCGGCCGACCCGGCGCCCCGGGAGATCCAGAGCCTGCTCGACCGGCACGCGCGGGCGCTGCTCGACCGGGACGAGGCCGGCTACCTCGCGGCCCTCGACCCCTCGCTCGCACCCGCCGCGCGCATCGAGTTCGACCGGGTCGCGCAGGTCCCGCTCGGCGACCTGGGCTACCGGGTCACCGACGTCGACCGGACCGGCGAGGGCACGGCCACCGCCGAGGCCGAGCTGGGGTACCGGATCGAGGGCTACGACCCCGGGCCCGTCACCACCGAACGGATCCTGGACCTCGCCGAGCGGGACGGCCGCTGGTACGTGACCGGCGACCGCGCCGCCGAGGGCGCCCCGCAGCAGCTGTGGCAGCAGGGCGAGGTCGAGGCGGTGACCGGCCGCAGCAGCCTCGTCCTCGGCGTCGGCCAGAGCACCGAGCGGCTCCGGGAGATCGCGGCGGCCGCGGACCGGGCGGTGCCCGCCGTCGGGGACGCCTGGCACGGCGACTGGGCGGGCCGCGTCGTCGTCCTCGTCCCCGCGTCGGTCGAGGCGATGGGACGGCTCCTCGGCGGGCCGGCCGCCTCCTACCGGGGCATCGCGGCCGTCACCACCGGTGAGACGGGCGGCGGCCCCAGGGCGCCCGCCGACCGGGTGATCGTGAACCCCGAGGCGTACGCGGTGCTCGGCGCCTTCGGCCGGCAGCTGGTCCTCACCCACGAGGCCACCCATGTCGCCACCCGGGCCCAGACCACCGGGGCCACTCCGATCTGGCTCTCCGAGGGCTTCGCCGACTGGGTCGCCTACCGCGGCACCGGCCGCACCCCCGCCCAGGCCGCGCCCGCGCTGCGCCGCGCGGTCCGCGCGGGCGAGCTGCCCGCCCGGCTCCCCGAGGACCCCGAGTTCGGCTTCGGCGGCGACGCGGAGGCCCTGGCGCGGGCCTACGAGGGCGGCTGGCTGGCCTGCGAGCTGATCGCGGACCGCTGGGGCGAGGAGAAGCTGACGGACTTCTACCGGACGGTCGGGGCGCACCCAGGCCGCCCAGGCGCAGTGGAGAAGGCCCTCCAGGAGGTGCTCGGCACCACCCCGGAGGACTTCACCGCCGACTGGCGGGACCACCTGCGGGAGCTGCTCGGCTAAGCGGCTCGCGCCGCTCGCCCAGCGGGTCCCTCGCGGGGCGTCAGAACGTGCCGGACAGGGCCTTCTCGCGCTCCGGCTCGGACGCCTGGGCGGGTACCTTCGCGGTCTCGGCGAGGCGGGGCTCCGTCACCGTCTGCCGCCACAGGATCCGGCAGGCCATGACGGTGGCGGCGATGAGCAGACCGTTCCGGGTGAACAGCACCGCCATACCCAGCGGATCGCTCCGCGTCACGTGTGAGAACCACACCGGGAACTCGAACTGCGTGACCGCCGTCGCCCACACGATCAGATGCACGGGCCGCTCCATCCGGCTCGCCCGGTAGGCGAGGCACACCGCCGCGAGACCGACCAGCCACAGCATGTACTGCGGGGAGAGCACCCGGCTCGTCGTCGTGAACAGCAGCACCGCGACGAAGGCCGCGTCCGCCACCGTCGACGAGGTGAAGCGGCGCGCCTTGAACCGCCAGAGCAGCAGCCAGCCGAAGGCGGCGAAGGTGAGCACCATGGCGGCCGTCGACACCGTGGAGACGTAAGGCCCGAGGAACTCGATCGAGCCGTAGTTCATCCGCGCCTCGCCGTCCCAGCCGAAGTGCCGGGCCACGTGGAAGACCATCGAACCCAGCGACTCGACCTCGGTGCCCCGGTCGCGCTGGAAGGAGAGGAAGGCCAGCGCCCCCGGCATCCACAGCACGCAGAACAGCAGCACGGCGGCCGCCGCGCCCACCGCCGTCGGCCAGGCGCGGAAGGTCGCCCGCCCCTTCGGGGTACCCGCGAGCAGCAGCACCGGCCACACCTTGAGGACCGCGCCGAACCCGGCGAGGGCGCCGAGGACGCGGGGACTGCGGCCCGCCGCGAGCAGCGCCGCCACCGCGACGGCGGTCACCATCACGTCGTAACGGGCGTACGCGGTCGGGCCGAGCAGCGCGACGCCCGCGATCCAGATCCAGGCGCCCCGCATCGAACGGCCGGCCCTGCGGCCGGTGTGGACGAGCAGCCCGAAGACGAGCGCGTCACAGAGGAAGGCGAGGACGAAGAACGCGGCCGAGTAGGAGAGGAAGGGCAGCAGCCCCGGGGCGAGGATCGCGAACGCGGCGGCGGGCGGGTACTGCCAGGTCACGTCGTCCAGCGGATACGTGCCCGTCCGCAGGACCTCGTACCAGCCCTGGTAGATGTCCGCGATGTCGAACGTGATGTCCGGCCCGGGGATCACCACGACCTTGAAGACGAGGAGGAGCAGGATGACCCGGCTGAGACCCCAGAGTCCGAGCGGAAGCCCCAGACCCGTGCGTGATCGTGACCACTTCCCCACTGCGCCCGTCATCACTGGTTCGTCCTTGTCCTGTCGGCCCCGCTCACGCGGGGGAGTGGTGGTGCTGGGCGGTGGGTGCGCTCGCGGTACTGTCGGCCACGATGCACAAGACCCTGATCGTAACCAACGACTTCCCGCCGCGTCCCGGCGGAATCCAGGCCTTCCTGCACAACATGGCGCTCCGCCTGGATCCCGAACGGATCGTGGTCTACGCCTCCACGTGGAAGCGCAGCCGCGAAGGGGTCGAGGCGACCGCTCTGTTTGACGCCGAACAGCCTTTCACGGTTGTCCGTGATCGCACCACCATGCTCCTGCCCACCCCCAGGGTGACCGCCCGGGCCACCGAGCTCCTGCGCGAGCACGGCTGCGAGTCCGTGTGGTTCGGCGCCGCCGCCCCCCTCGGTCTGATGGCGCCCGCGCTGCGCCGGGCGGGCGCCAGGAGGCTCGTCGCCACCACTCACGGCCATGAGGCGGGCTGGGCCCAACTGCCCGCGTCCCGGCAGCTGTTGCGGCGGATCGGTGAGGGCACGGACACGATCACCTACCTCGGTGAGTACACCCGCTCCCGCATCGCGGCGGCCCTCACACCCGCCGCCGCCGGCCGGATGACGCAGCTCCCGCCCGGCGTCGACGAGAAGACCTTCCACCCCGGCTCCGGCGGCGCCGAGGTCCGCGCCCGCCTCGGCCTCAGCGACCGGCCCGTCGTGGTCTGCGTCTCCCGGCTGGTCCCCCGCAAGGGCCAGGACACCCTGATCCGGGCCCTGCCGCGGATCCTCCGCCGGGTCCCGGACGCGGTCCTCCTGATCGTCGGCGGCGGCCCGTACGAGAAGGACCTGCGCCGTCTCGCCGCCGAGACCGGCGTGGCCGGATCCGTACGCTTCACCGGCGCCGTCCCCTGGTCCGAGCTGCCCGCCCACTACGGGGCCGGTGACGTCTTCGCCATGCCCTGCCGCACCCGGCGCGGCGGCCTCGACGTCGAGGGCCTCGGCATCGTCTACCTGGAGGCCTCCGCCACCGGCCTCCCGGTGGTCGCCGGCGACTCCGGCGGCGCCCCCGACGCCGTCCTCGACGGTGAGACCGGCTGGGTCGTCCGCGGCGAGTCCCCCGAGGACACCGCCGACCGCGTCAGCACCCTCCTGCTCGACCCCGAACTCCGCGCCCGCATGGGCGAGCGGGGCCGCGCCTGGGTCGAGGAGAAATGGCGCTGGGACCTGCTGGCGGAGAAGCTGCGCGAGCTGCTCTGAGGGGCGATCGCAGCTCTACGAAAGGTGTACGAAGGGGCCCGAGGCGATCCACTCGCCTCGGGCCCCTTCGTACAGCGTCCAGTGCTGAGCGTTCCGTGCTCAGCGCTCCCGGCTCACGCCGTGTAGATCGCCTCGATCTCGTCCGCGAAGTCCTTCGCCACCACGTTCCGCTTCAGCTTCAGGGACGGCGTGATGTGACCCGCCTCCTCCGTGAACTGGGCCGGGAGGATGCGGAACCTGCGGACCGACTCCGCCTTGGAGACCGCCGCGTTGCCGTCGTCGATCGCCCGCTGGACCTCCGCCACCAGGTCCGCGTCATCACGCAGGGTCACGGCCGTCGAACCCGCCGGCTTGCCGTGCTCGGCGGCCCAGCGGCCGAGGAACTCCTCGTCGATCGTGACCAGCGCGCCCACGAACGGGCGACCGTCGCCGACCACCATGCACTCCGCGACGAGCGCGTGCGCCCGGATCCGGTCCTCGATGACCGCGGGGGCGACGTTCTTGCCGCCCGCCGTCACCAGGATCTCCTTCTTCCGGCCGGTGATCGCCAGATAGCCGTCCTCGTCGAGGGTGCCGATGTCGCCGGTGTGGAACCAGCCGTCCGCCAGCGCCTCGGCCGTGGCCGTCTCGTTGTTCCAGTACCGCGAGAAGATGTGCTCGCCGTGCAGCAGCACCTCGCCGTCGTCGGCGATCCGCACCACCGAACCCGGCAGCGGCTGACCGACCGTGCCGATCTTCTGCCGGTCCCAGGGGTTGAACGCCGTCGCCGCGCACGACTCCGTCAGGCCGTAGCCCTCAAGGACCGTGAAGCCGATGCCCCGGAAGAAGTGGCCGAGCCGCTCGCCGAGCGGCGCGCCGCCCGAGATCGCGTACTCGCCGCGCCCGCCGAGCACCGCCCGCAGCTTGGAGAAGACCAGCTTGTCGAAGATCTTGTGCTTCAGCTTGAGACCGAAGGACGGGCCCTGCGGGGTGCCGAGCGCCCGGCTGTACGCGATCGCCGTGTGCGCGGCCTTGTCGAAGATCTTGCCCTTACCGTCGGCCTGCGCCTTCGCCCGCGCCGAGTTGTAGACCTTCTCGAAGACCCGGGGCACGCCCAGGATCAGCGTCGGCCGGAACGAGGCCAGCTCGTCGGTGAGGTTCTTGATGTCCGGGACACAGCCCAGCCGGATCGGCGCCATCACGGACGCGACCTCGACGAGCCGCCCGAAGACGTGCGCGGCGGGCAGGAAAAGGAGCACCGAGCACTCACCGGTACGGAAGAGGGGCTTCAGCCGCTCCACCACGTTGCCGCACTCGGCGAAGAAGGCCCGGTGGGTCAGGACGCAGCCCTTGGGGCGGCCCGTGGTGCCCGAGGTGTAGACGATCGTCGCCGGGTCGTCCGCGTTCGCCGCCGACATGCGCTCGTCGAGCAGCTCGTCGGAGACGTCCAGGCCGGTGCCGGTCAGGTGCGCGACCGCGTCGTCGTCGATCTGCCAGATGCCCTTCAGGTCCGGCAGGTTCTCCTGGACCGACACGACCGCCGCCTGGTGCGCCGCGCTCTCGACGATCACCAGGGTCGCGCCCGAGTCGCCGAGGATCCACTGGATCTGCTCCGGCGAGCTCGTCTCGTACACCGGTACGGTCACGCCGCCCGCGCTCCAGATCGCGAAGTCGAGGAGCACCCACTCGTAGCGCGTACGGGAGAGCAGCGCGACCCGGTCGCCGGGCTCGACCCCGGCGGCGATCAGACCCTTGGCGGCCTCGCGGACCTCCGCGAGGAACTGGGTGGCGGTCACGTCGGTCCACTCACCGCCGACCTTGCGGCCCATCACGGCGACGTCTGGGTGCTGGGAGGCGTTGCGGCGGATGAGATCCGTCAGGTTGCCGTCCGCGGGGACCTCGTACAGGGCCGGAAGGCTGAACTCGCGCAAGACTGCTGCTCCTCATCGGGCGCCGGCGCCACGGCTCTGTGTGATGCACCGGTGAAGTCCAAGAACTGGCAGGTGCTCAGTGGGGATGAGCACGACTGGACTGCCCGGACGTTACCCATCAGTACTAGGTTCCCGATAGGGGGTCCCGGCCAGATGTTCGGTGCGTCACACATGTATGGCGGTGCTCTGCGCAGAGTAATCCACAGCTTTCCCGACTCGGAAGTAACCGCAGGTCGCACCCCCTAAGGTAGGGCGCATGCGAGTCCATGTGGTCAGTGACGTGCACGGGAACGCCGGAGACCTCGCCAGGGCGGGGGACGGTGCCGACGCCCTCATATGCCTGGGCGACCTGGTCCTCTTCCTCGACTACGCCGACCACAGCCGGGGGATCTTCCCCGAGCTCTTCGGCGTCGAGAACGCCGACCGGCTCGTGGAGCTCCGCACCGCCCGCCGCTTCGACGAGGCCCGTGACCTGGGCCGCCGCCTCTGGGCCGAGCTCGACGTCGACCGCGAGACCGCGATCGAGGCCGCGGTCCGCCGCCAGTACGCCGAACTCTTCGCCGCCTTCCCCACCCCCACGTACGCCACCTACGGCAACGTCGACATCCCCCGCTTCTGGCCCGAATTCGCCCGGCCGGGGACGACCGTCCTCGACGGCGAGCGGATCGAGCTCGGCGGACTCGTGTTCGGCTTCGTCGGCGGCGGCCTGCGCACCCCCATGCGCACCCCGTACGAGATCTCCGACGAGGAGTACGCGGCGAAGGTCGAGGCCCTCGGCGACGTCGACGTCCTCTGCTCCCACATCCCGCCGGACGTCCCCGACCTGACGTACGACACCGTCGCCCGCCGCTTCGAGCGCGGCAGCCGCGCCCTGCTCGACGCCATCCGGCGGACCCGGCCCCGCTACTCCCTCTTCGGCCACGTCCACCAGCCGCTGGCCCGGCGGATGCGGATCGGCTCGACCGAGTGCGTGAACGTCGGCCACTTCGCCTCCACGGGCAGGCCCTTCGCGCTGGAGTGGTGACGGGCGCCCGGTCGCGGCGCGATAGCCTTCCGTCGGCACATCTGCACGTTCGTGCCCTGCGATTTCCCTCGATGTCTGCCGGACCGCACAGTGGAGGAGCCACCGCGATGGCCGAACACACCAGCTCGAGCATCACCATCGAGGCGGCGCCGGCCGACGTCATGGGCGTGATCGCCGACTTCGCCCGCTACCCCGAGTGGACGGGCGAGGTGAAGGAGGCCGAGGTCCTGGAGACCGACGACTCCGGCCGCGCGGAGAAGGTCCGGCTGCTGCTCGACGCCGGCGCGATCAAGGACGACCACACCCTCGCCTACACCTGGACCGGCACCGACAAGGTCAGCTGGACCCTGGTCAAGTCCCAGATGCTCCGCTCCCTCGACGGCTCCTACCGGCTCGCCCCGCTCGGCGGCGACCGGACCGAGGTCACGTACCAGCTGACCGTCGACGTCAAGATCCCCATGCTCGGCATGATCAAGCGCAAGGCGGAGAAGGTCATCATCGACCGCGCGCTCGCCGGCCTGAAGAAGCGGGTCGAATCCCGCGCGTAAAGCCCCGTGAGGGGGAGCGGTAACGTTCCCCGCCATGCGGATCATCCTTGTCACCGGCCTCGGCGGCGCCGGCCGTACCACCGTCGCGGCCGCCACCGCCCTCGCCGAGGCACGCGCAGGCCGCCAGGTCCTGCTCGTCTCCGAGGACGCCGACCCGCTCTTCGGCGGTGACGGAGGCGACAGCGGGGGCAGCGGCGGCGGCCTCCGGATCCTGCGCCCCGCCCCGGCCGCCGACTTCCGCCGCGAGTTCCTCGCCCTCCAGGCCCGCTCCGGCGCCGCCCTCGACCTCCTCGGCGCCGCCCCCTTCGAGGACGCCGAACTCACCGAACTCCCCGGCAGCCGCCAGTTCGCCCTGCTCCGCTCCCTCCGTGACGCCGCCGAGGGCGACCACGACCTCGCCGTCGTCGACCTGCCGCCGCTCCCCGAGGCCCTCGCCGTCCTCGCCCTGCCCGAGCAGCTCCGCCGCTATCTGCGCCGCCTCCTGCCCACCGAACGGCAGGCCGCCCGCGCCCTGCGCCCGATGCTCGCCCAGCTCGCCGGGGTCCCCATGCCCGCGCAGTGGCTGTACGAGACCACCGCGCGCTGGGAGGCCGAGCTCGCCGCCGTCCAGGCCGTCGTCGAAGCCCCCACCACCAGCGTCCGTCTCGTCCTGGAACCCGGCCCCGCCGCCGGCCGCGCCCTGCGCACCGCACGGCTCGGCCTCGCACTCCAGGGCCTCGCCCTCGACACCGTCGTCGCCAACCGGCTGCTGCCCGCCGACTCCGACGACCCCTGGCTCGCCGGCCTCACCGCCCAGCAGCACCGGCACCTCGCGGAGCTCCGTACCGCCGCCGGCGCCGGCGGGGTCGGCGGGATCGGCGGCGCCGGCGGCGTCGTCGATGAGATCCCCCACCTCGGCCGGGACCCCCGCGGCCCCGAGGACCTCGCGCTCCTCGCGCCCGCACGGCCCGCCGCCGCACCCGCCCCCGTACCGCGGTGGTCCGTCGAGGACCGGCGGGAGGAGGACGGCGTCCTCGTCTGGCACATCGCCCTCCCCGGTGCCGTCAAGGAGGAGCTGTCCCTCGTCCGGCGGGGCGACGAACTGCTCCTGACCGTCGGCGCCTTCCGCCGCAACGTGCCCCTGCCGGGCGCCCTGCGCCGCTGCACCGTCACCGGGGCCGGACTCGTCGAAGGGGACCTCCGGGTGCGCTTCACGCCGGACCCCGGCCTGTGGCCCCGCACCCCCTGAGAGGGCGTGTACCGTCGAAGTACCAGCCACTGAGGAGTACGCCATGAGCGATTCGGACGCCTGGGCCAAGGCGTGCGCCGAGGACCTGGAGGCGGAGAAGGCCCGCCGCAGGGCCCAGCGCGGGGACGTTCCCGGCTCGCCCGCCGAGGAGTTCCGCAAGCTCTTCGAGGCCGTCGCCGACAAGGTCTCCGGCAGCCTCGGGACCCCGCTGCTCGGCGGCCAGGCCGCGCAGACCGTGCAGCAGCTCGTCGACCAGGCGAAGGCCGCCGTCGAGCCCGTCATCGAGCGCAACCCGCAGGTCTTCGACCACCTCGCGGCCGCCGGGAACGAACTGCTCGCCGCCTACCGCTCCGCCGTCGAGGGCCACGAGCGCCGCTGGACCCGCGACGGCACGGTGCCCCCGCGATCCCCGGACGACCCGCGCGACGACGACCGCGAGGACGACCGCAAGGACGACGAGGGGCCCGGAACCGGCCAGCACATCGACCTCGACTGATCAGTAGCCCCGTCCCCCTCGGGTACGGTGGGCCCTAGCGGGGCTCGACCGAAAACTGAGGGACACATGGGACTCACCATCGGCGTCGACATCGGCGGCACGAAGATCGCGGCCGGCGTGGTCGACGAGGAGGGCAACATCCTCGACACGCACAAGGTGCCCACCCCGCCGACCCCCGAGGGCATCGTCGACGCGATCTGCGCGGCCGTCTCCGAGGCCGGCAAGGGGCACTCGATCGAGGCCGTCGGCATCGGAGCCGCGGGCTACGTCGACGACAAGCGTGCCACCGTCCTCTTCGCGCCGAACATCGACTGGCGGCACGAGCCGCTCAAGGACAAGGTCGAGCAGCGGGTCGGCCTGCCCGTGGTCGTCGAGAACGACGCCAACGCGGCCGCCTGGGGCGAATACAGGTTCGGCGCAGGCCAGGGCCACGAGGACGTCATCTGCATCACCCTCGGCACCGGCCTCGGCGGCGGCATCATCATCGGCAACAAGCTGCGCCGCGGACGCTTCGGCGTGGCCGCCGAGTTCGGCCACATCCGGGTCGTCCCCGACGGTCTGCTGTGCGGCTGCGGCAGCCAGGGCTGCTGGGAGCAGTACGCCTCCGGACGCGCCCTCGTGCGCTACGCCAAGCAGCGCGCCAACGCCACCCCGGAGCGCGCGGAGGTCCTGCTCGGCCTCGGCGACGGCACCCCCGACGGCATCGAGGGCAAGCACGTCAGCCAGGCCGCCCGCGCCGGCGACCCGGTCGCCGTCGACTCCTTCCGCGAGCTGGCCCGCTGGGCCGGCGCCGGTCTGGCCGACCTGGCCTCGCTGTTCGACCCGTCGGCGTTCATCGTCGGCGGCGGCGTCTCGGACGAGGGCGACCTCGTCCTCGACCCGATCCGCAAGTCCTTCCGGCGCTGGCTGATCGGCGGCCAGTGGCGCCCGCACGCGCAGGTCCTCGCGGCCCAGCTCGGCAACAAGGCCGGACTCGTCGGCGCGGCGGACCTGGCCCGCCAGGGCTGAGCACCCGTACGAAGGCATACGGCGACCGCCCGTCGCGTCCTTGCGGACGCGGCGGGCGGTTGTCGTACGTTACGTGGCATGGCGATCAGTGAGCTGCCCAACTCCCGGACCGAGGCGGACGGTTCGGCCGTCCTGCGGGTCCTCAGCTACAACGTCCGCTCGATGCGCGACGACGAGGACGCCCTCGCCCGGGTGATCCGGGCCTGCGCCCCGGACCTCGTCCTCGTCCAGGAGGCCCCGCGCTTCTTCCGCTGGCGCAAGCACGCCGCCCGGCTCGCCGCCAAGAGCGACCTCGTCGTCCTGGGCGGCGGCGCCACCGCCGCGGGACCGCTGCTGCTCTGCTCCCTGCGGGCCACCGTGGAACGCACCGAGGACGTCCTGCTGCCGCTCACCCCCGGCCTCCACCGGCGCGGTCTCGCGACCGCCGTCGTCCGCTTCGGCGGAGCCAGGGTCGGACTCGTCAGCTGCCATCTGAGCCTGCGGCAGGAGGAGCGGTACGCCCAGGCGGGGATGGTCCTCGACCGGGTCGCCGCCCTGGGAACCCCGTACGCGCTGGTCGCCGGGGACCTCAACGAACGGCCCGACGGCCCCGCCTTCCGCCGCCTCACCAAGGAGCTCCAGGACGGCTGGGAGGTCAGCCCGTGGGGCGGCGAACACACCTCGACCCCCGCCGACCCGCACCAGCGGATCGACGCGATCCTGGCCACCCCGGGCGTCGAGTTCCTCGGCTGCGGGGTGCCGGAGGACCTCGACCCGGCGGATCTGCGGGCCGCCACCGACCACCTTCCGGTGCTCGCGGCGGTCCGCGTCCCCCCGGCGACCTGAGGGCCGCCCGCCCGCCCACCGGCTCGGCGGACGGAGTCCGGCGTCAAGAGATCAGACGACCGCGCCGCGGCCCGGGTCGTCGAAGCCGTCGTCGTCCTCGTCGTCCTGCTTCATGCGCGCCACCAGGGTGGCGAAGCCGCCCAGGAAGCCGCCGACGCAGAGCGTGGTCAGCCACCAGGTCATCTCCCAGCGCAGCAGGACGGCGATCAGCATCAGCACCGGGCCGCCGATCACGGCCAGCCACGCGAACTTGGTCGTGGCGTCCGCCTCGGGCAGCGGGGGCGGCTCCGGCGGTACGAAGTGGTCGCCTGAGCCGCCGGGGGAGTCCTCCGGGTCGGCGGGCGAGTAGTCCCGGGGGCCGCTGGGCCGCACCCCGGGCGCGAACACGACGGAACTCCCGAGCGCGGGCCGCGCGGGACCGTCCTCCGGCTCGCTCCCGCCCTCCTCGGAGTCGCCCTGCTCGCCGTCGCCCGGCTTCGGGTCCTTCGCCTTCGGGTCCTCCGGCTTCGGGTCCTCCGGGGGCCGGGACGCCTCGATCCTGAACTTCTCGGTCAGGGACTTCTCGGTCGGGGACTTCTCGGTCGGGGAGGTTCCGGTCGGGGAGGTTCCGCTCCCGGGCCCGTCGGAGGAGCCCGTCCCCTCGTCCTCCGGCTCCGGCAACGACAGGTTCTCGACCTTCCGGAACGGTTTCGCCCCCGGCGGGTCCACGGGCTCGTCACCGTACCCGGCGACGATCGCGGCCCAGGCCGCCTCCTCGTCGATGGGCTGCGGCTCCCGCTCGCCGCCGTCCTGCTGCTCAGCCACCGCTCCTGCTCCCCTTTCCGCCGACCAGACCCGGGGCGAGACGCTCGACGAAGGCCAGGCTCTCGTCGAAGATCTGCTCCGCGTCATGGTCCAACGTCGCCACGTGGTAGCTCTGTTCCAGCAGGACCTCCCGGACGTCCGCCGAGGAGATCCGGGAGAGGATCCGCGCCGAGTCGGCCGGCGGTACGACATGGTCCTGGGGGCTGTGCAGCAGCAGCACCGGCTGCGTGACCTGCGGAAGCTCCCGGTCCACGGTCCGGAAGAACTGCCGCAGGGAGTACGCGGCGTGCAGCGGCACCCGGTCGTACCCGATCTCCTTCACGCCCTCCTTCGCGATGTCGCTGGCGATCCCGTTCGTCGAGGGGACCAGATGCCGGACGACCGGCAGCGCGTGCGCCGCCACGCCGTGCACCTTGTTGCCCGGGTTGACCAGGACGACGCCCTTCACGGCGTCCCCGTGCTGGGCGGCGAGCCGCAGCGTCAGCGCCCCGCCCATGGAGAGGCCGAAGACGAAGACGGTCCCGCACCGCTCCAGGAGCTCGCGCAGCGCCCGGTCCACCTCCGCGTACCAGTCGCGCCAGGTGGTGAGCTGCATGTCCTGCCAGCGGGTGCCGTGGCCGGGCAGCAGGGGCAGCGACACCGTGAGCCCGCGCTCGGCGAGATACTCCGCCCACGGGCGCAGTGACTGCGGGGAACCGGTGAATCCGTGACAGAGAAGGACGCCGACCTCTCCGCCCTCGTGGCGGTACGGCTCGGCTCCGGGAAGGACCGGCACCGGGATCTCCTGTTCGGTTGCGTCTCCGGCGGCTTCGGGTGCGCCGAAGCGACGGAGAAAGGGGAAGGACCTTCACGGTACGCGACCGGACCGACACCGACCAGGGCCGTAGCGGGGGCCGTACGCCGGTACGGGATAAAGTCGTCGCCACGGCACACGGAAGGCATGGCGAGTTGATCTACGGCGCAATGAAGTTCTCCCTCGGAGGGTCCCTGAAGCTTGCCTTCCGGCCCTGGGTGGAGGGTCTGGAGAACATTCCCGCCGAGGGGCCCGCGATCCTGGCGAGCAACCACCTGTCGTTCTCCGACTCCTTCTTCCTGCCCGCCGTCCTCGACCGCAAGGTCACCTTCATCGCCAAGGCGGAGTACTTCACCTCGCCGGGCGTGAAGGGCAAGCTCACCGCCGCCTTCTTCAAGGGCGTCGGCCAGCTCCCGGTGGACCGTTCGGGTGCCCGCGGCGCGGGCGAGGCGGCCATCAAGGCCGGCATCCAGGTCATCGAGAAGGGCGGCCTCTTCGGGATCTACCCCGAGGGCACCCGCTCGCCCGACGGGCGTCTCTACCGGGGCAAGCCCGGCGGTCTCGCGCGGGTGGCCCTGGCCACCGGCGCGCCCGTGATCCCGGTCGCCATGATCGACACCGAGAAGATCCAGCCGCCCGGCAAGGTCGTCCCCAAGCTGATGCGCCCGGGGATCCGGATCGGCAAGCCGCTGGACTTCACCCGCTACCAGGGCATGGAGGGGGACCGCTTCATCCTGCGTTCGGTGACCGACGAGGTCATGTACGAGATCATGAAGCTGTCCGGCCAGGAGTACGTCGACATCTACGCGACCGCCGCCAAGCGGCAGATCGCGGACGCCGAGAAGGCGGCCAAGGAGGCCGTCAAGGCCGAGATCGCGGCTCGGGAAGAGTCCGGCGCGTAGGCGTTCGGCGCGTAGGCGTCCCCGCGAGGGACGTCCGGGGGTGGGGGAGATGGCCAAGCGCGAGCGTGTCGTGCGCATGTCGGTCGAGCAGCCGCTGTGGCGTGCGCTGACCGGCTACCGCGTGCTGACCATGGTCTACGCGGTCCTGTTGTTCGCCTTCACCCGGGACGCGTACGAGCGGCCCTGGATCGCCGTCGCCTATCTCGCGGTGATGTGCGTCTGGACGCTGGCGACGCTGCCCAAGGTGGCGAACGCGGCCAGCTGCACCAAGCGCTTCCTGGGCGCCGACCTCACCGTCGCCCTCGTCGGCATCCTCCTCACCCCGCTCGCCGACGCCCACGCCCAGACCGTCGACGGCCCCACCCTGCCGTCGATATGGACCGCGGGATCCGTCCTCGCGTACGCGATCAAGGGCGGCTGGCGCTGGGCCGGTGCCGCCTCCTCCCTCGTCGCCGTCGCCAACATCGTCGAGCGCGGCCACCCCAGCCGGGACACCCTCCACAACGTCCTGCTCGTCTGTGTGGCCTCCATCGCCATCGGATACGTCGTCGAGGTCGCCCGCGCCTCCGAGCGCACCCTGGCCCGCGCCCTGGAGATCGAGGCCGCGACCCGGGAGCGCGAGCGGCTCGCCCGGGACATCCACGACAGCGTGCTCCAGGTCCTCGCGATGGTGCAGCGGCGCGGCACGGCGATCGGCGGTGAGGCCGCCGAGCTCGGCAGGATGGCGGGGGAGCAGGAGGTCGCCCTCCGTACCCTCGTCGCGGGCGGTCTCGCCCGGCCCAGTCTGGTCTCCGAGGACGAGTCGGAGGGCGCCGTCGTCCGGGTCGTCGACGTGGACGACGAGGCCGACGACGACTCGCCCGTCGACCTGCGGCTCCTGCTCGCCCCGCGCGCCGGGGCCAGGGTCACCCTCGCCGATCCGGGCGCTCCGGTCCTGCTGCCGCCGCCCGCGGCCCGCGAGCTGGCCGCCGCCGTCGGCGCCGCCCTGGACAATGTGCGGGTGCACGCGGGGGCGGACGCCCGGGCCTGGATCCTCGTCGAGGACTGGCCCGACGAGGTGATCGTCACCGTCCGGGACGACGGCCCCGGCATCCCGGAGGGCCGTCTCGCGCAGGCGGAGGGCGAGGGCCGGATGGGCGTCGCCCTCTCCATCCGGGGGAGACTGCGGGAGCTCGGCGGCACCGCCGAGCTGATCTCGGTCCCCGGGCAGGGCACGGAAGTCGAGTTGAAGGTCCCACGGGGGAAGGCAGGACGAGGAAGATGAGCGAGCAGCAGACCGAGCGGCCGATCAGGGTGATGGTCGTCGACGACCATCCGATGTGGCGGGACGCGGTCGCCCGCGACCTCGCCGAGGCGGGCCTGGACGTGGTGGCCACCGCGGGCGACGGCGAGCAGGCGGTGCGCCGCGCCCAGGCCGTCACCCCGGACGTCCTCGTCCTCGACCTGAACCTGCCGGTGAAGCCGGGCGTCCAGGTGTGCAAGGAGCTCGTGGGGGCCCGGCCCGAGCTGCGGGTCCTCGTGCTCTCCGCGAGCGGCGAGCACGCCGACGTCCTGGAGGCGGTCAAGTCCGGCGCCACCGGCTACCTCCTGAAGTCGGCCAGTACGGAGGAGCTGATCGACGCCGTGCGGCGGACGGCGGTCGGCGACCCCGTCTTCACCCCCGGCCTCGCCGGCCTGGTCCTCGGCGAGTACCGCAGGCTCGCCTCGGAGCCCGCCCCCGCGGCCGGCGCCGACGAGCCGAAGGCCCCGCAGCTGACCGAGCGCGAGACGGAGGTCCTGCGGCTCGTCGCCAAGGGCCTCAGCTACAAGCAGATCGCGGAGCGCCTGGTGATCTCGCACCGCACGGTCCAGAACCACGTCCAGAACACCCTCGGCAAGCTCCAGCTGCACAACCGGGTGGAGCTCGTCCGGTACGCCATCGAGCGCGGCCTCGACGACGCCTGAGGCGCCCGGTGTGACGGTGGGCCGTATATTCCGGCATATACGGCCCATCACCGCAGCGAGGGGTATTCGTGGAAATCCTGGCATTCGGCGTGCAGGCGGACGAGAAGCCCCTGATCGAGAAGGCGTTCGCGGGGCACCACGACATCCGCTGTCTGGACGTCTTCCTCACCGAGGACACCGCCCCCATCGCGGCCGGCTACGAGATCGTCTCCACCAGCGTCAACGCCGTCCTTGACCACCGGGTCCTGCAGACCCTCGCCGCCGGCGGCACCCAGATGATCGCCCAGCGCTCCACGGGCTTCAACAACATCGACCTGGACGTGGCCGAGCGCCTCGGCCTCACCGTCGCCCGGGTCTCGTACTACTCGCCGTACTCCGTCGCCGAGTTCGCCTGGACCCTCGCGACCGCCGTCAACCGCCGGATCGTCCGCGCCTCCAACCGGACCCGCGACTTCGACTTCCGGCTCGACGGGCTGATGGGCCGTGACCTGCGGGGCCGTACCGTCGGCGTCCTCGGCACCGGCAAGATCGGCGAGGCCTTCACCCGGATCGCCCACGGCTTCGGCATGAACCTGCTCGGCTGGGACGTCGCCGAGAACCCCGCCTGCACCGCCCTCGGCATGAGGTACGTCGAGAAGGAACAGCTCTTCGCCGAGGCCGACCTGATCAGCCTGCACGTACCGCTGCTCCGGTCGACCCAGCACCTCGTCGACGCCAGGGCCCTCAAGGCCATGAAGGACGACGCCATCCTGGTGAACTCCAGCCGGGGCGGGCTCGTCGACACCGAGGCGCTGGTCGCCGAACTCCGGGCCGGACGCTTCGCCGGGGTCGGGCTCGACGTGTACGAGGCGGAGGCCGGGCTCTTCTTCCTCGACAAGTCCCTGGAGGTCGTCGAGGACGACACCCTGGCCCGGCTCGTCACCTTCCCGAACGTGGTGGTCACCTCCCACCAGGCGTACTACACGGTGGACGCGGTCGGCCAGATCGTCGACACCACGGTCCAGAACGTCCTCGACTACACCGCGGGGCGGCGCGGCGAGAACGTCCTGGTCCCGAGGGACGCCGGTTAGACCAGAACACCCGCGAGCAGCGAGGCCGTCAGGGCCGCGCCGTCCGTCGTGAGCACCGACTCGGGGTGGAACTGGACCCCGGCGAAGCCCGGCCCGCGCAGCGCGTGCACCTCGCCGGTCTCCGCGTCCCGGCTCACCTCGATCCGGTGCAGCGCCAGTTCCGTCGCCGTCCGTTCGTCGCAGCGGGCGGTGAAGCTGTTGTAGAAGCCGACCGTCCGCTCCTGACCGAAGAGGTCGATCCGCAGCTGGGCCCCCTGGAACGGGGTCCGCTTGCGGACGATCTCCAGGCCCAGCTCGGCGGCGATCAGCTCGTGCCCGAGGCAGACGCCGAGCAGACCGTACCGGTGGTCCCGCACGAGGTCGGCCGTCAGGGAGCGCAGGAAGCGCATCTTCGGATCGGCGGCGTCCGAGGGGTTCCCGGGGCCGGGGCCGAGCACCACGGGACCCTCGTGGGCGAGCGCGAGCTCCCGGAGGCCCGGCTCGTCGTACCGGATGACCGACACGTCGAGGCCCGAGGAGCGCAGGACGTGCGCCAGCATCGCCGTGAAGGTGTCCTCGGCGTCGACGACCAGGGCGTGGCCCGCGAGGTCGGCCGACCGGACCTGCATCTTCAGCCAGAACGGCGCGAGGTCGGCCCGCCGCGCGTCCAGGGCGGCCCGTACCCGGGGGTCGTCGGCGAGGGGAGCGGGAGCCTTCGTGTCCGCCGGGTCCGCCGCCGGCCGGCAGTCCCGTACCCCGAGGGCGGTGAGCACCCCGGCCGCCTTCGCGTGGGTCTCGGCCACCTCGCCCGCCGGGTCCGAGTGCCGGACGAGGGTGGCGCCGACCGGGACCCGCAGCCGCCCGTCGGTGCCGATGTCGGCCGTACGGATCAGGATGGGGGAGTCCAGGGTCTGGGCGCCGTTCGCGTCGGTGCCGAGCAGGGCGAGCGCCCCCGCGTAGTAGCCCCGCCCGCCGACCTCGTGACGCTCGATCACCCGGCAGGCGTTCTGCACCGGTGAGCCGGTCACGGTCGCCGCGAACATCGTCTCCCGCAGCACCTCCCGCACGTCCAGGGAGGAGCGGCCCCGCAACTCGTACTCGGTGTGCGCGAGATGGGCCATCTCCTTGAGCCGCGGGCCGACCACCACGCCGCCCATGTCGCCGACCGTGCACATCATCTTGAGTTCCTCGTCGACCACCATCGACAGCTCCTCGGTCTCCTTGCGGTCGGCGAGGAAGGCGAGGAGGCCCTCGGCGGTCGGGACGGCCCCGGCCGGGTAGCGGTACGTGCCGCTGATCGGGTTCATCACGACCGTCCCGCCCGACATCCGTACGTGCACCTCGGGGCTGGCCCCGACCAGGGTCCGGTCGCCGGTGTGCACGACGAAGGTCCAGTACGCGCCCCGCTCGCCGGTGAGCAGCCGACGGAACAGGGCGAGGGCGTCGGCGCGCCCGAAGCCGGGGATCTCGCCCGTGTACGTGCGGCGGATGACGAAGTTCGCGCCCTCGCCCGAGCCGATCTCCTCGTCGATGACCCGCCGCACGATGCCGGCGTACTCCTCGTCGGAGACGTCGAAGCCGCCGTCCTCGACGGTCACGTCGTGCGCGGGGAGCCGTTCGACGGCCTCCGCGAGCGGCAGCTCGTACACCTCGTCGGCGACGAGCACGGAGAGCGGGGTGCCGTCGTCGCGCACGTCGAAGCCGCGCTCCCGGATCTGCCGGAAGGGCACGAGGGCGAGCGTCGGCAGCGGTCCGACGGGCAGCTCCGCGAGGCGCTCGGCCTCGTGGACCCGGCCGACCAGCACCTCGACGGTGTCGTGGTCACGGCCGGGGGTGCGGCGGCGCAGCAGGGCGAAGGGCGGGGCGGAGTCGTCGAGGAGACGGGAGAGGTCCATGGGATCCGTGGTTCCTTCCGGCGGAGTGCGGAGAGGAACGGCCCGGGTACGAGAAAAGGCCGCCCCTCGGGCGGCCTTTGCGTCTGTCGGTGTACGCGCAGTCAGTGGGCCGCCGGATGAGCGGTCCACCACCAGTTCTGGATCTGAGGCGCGAACATGCGAGCACTGTAACCCAGGGGGGCACGGAAACGGGGCCCGGTCCGCACCGTGGACGGTGCGAGCCGGGCCCCGTGAGGGCGTCTCGACTACCCGATCAGAAGATCAGGTTGTAGATCTGCCAGCCCGGGCCCACGTTGGCGCGGGTGGCGAACGGCGCGGAGGCGCTGCCCAGACCCTTGTACGACCAGAGCGTGCCGGAGCCGTCGCGGGCTATGAGGTCGACCTTGCCGTCACCGGACAGGTCGCTCGGACCGACGATGCTGTTGTACCCGCCCCAGGCCGAGCCGACCCTGACGCGGGTGGCGAACGGCGAGGTGGCCTTGCCCGTACCGGTGTACGACCAGAGCACACCGGCGGTGTCGCGGGCTATCAGGTCGGCCTTGCCGTCACCGGAGAGGTCGCCGGTGCTGACGATCGCGTTGTACGCCTGCCAGCCGGCGCCGACCCGGGTCCGGGTGGCGAACGGGGTGGCCGGGACGCCGGTGCCCTGGTACAGCCACAGCAGGCCCGACTTCTCGCGCGCGATCAGGTCCGGCTTGCCGTCGTTGGTCACGTCGCGGACGGCGACGATCCGGTCGTAGGCCCCCCAGCCGCCACCGGTCCGCAGCCGGCCCTTGAACGGGGAGGACGGGTTGCCGCTGCCCTGGTAGTACCAGAGCACACCGGAGGTGTCCCGGGCGACGGCGTCACCGGTGCCGTCGGCCCGGAGAGCGGTCATCGGGGTGACGACGTTGTAGCCGCCCCAGCTGCTGCCGACCCGGTACCGGGCCAGGAACGGCGCGGAGGCGTTGCCGGTGCCCTGGTACTGCCAGAGGACACCGGAGGCGTCACGGGCGATGACGTTGTAGCGGTTGGTCGTGGCGACGGGGGAAGCGCCGGGCGCCTCCGCGATGTCGCTCTGCTTGACCCAGACGACCTTGTGGTGGAAGCGGATCGGCACGTACATCGTGCTGCCGACGACGTTCTTCTGGGCGGAGCCGAACCAGTCGTCGCCCTTCACCGCGGGACCGGCCTTCACGTACGCCTGACCGGGGGCGAAGGTGAACTTGGTCAGGTAGGCGCCGTCGTCCTGCGGAGCGGCCAGACCGGCCGCCGTGTACGCGGCGGTCTCCGGGAAGGAACGGCCGTAGATCCTGGCCGAGGTGAGCCCCGACTTCACCTTGACGGTCGTGGCGCCGGTCACCGGCGCCGTGTACTGCCCGCCCGGGTTGTAGAACCAGGCCTTCTGGCCGGCGTACCAGATCGCCGTCCAGTTGTACTGGGCCTCGGCGACGACGTAGGAGCCGCCCGCCCTGACCTTGTTCCCGTAGTTCGAGCCCTCGGACCAGAGCGAGCTGAAGTACGGGTCCTTCAGCGTCGTCGCGGTCGTCGTGGGCGAGGTGTACAGGTAGCCGAAGTTGGACGGACGCGGCGGGACGGCGTTGCCGCCCGTGGTCAGCTTCGGCTGGTTCGTCGTCGTGAACGGCGGCACGACACGGACCACCTGGCCGGCCTTGAGCAGACCGCCCGGTCCCTTGTCGCCCTGCGGGGCGCCCATGAGGGACATGTAGTAGTTCCAGTCCCAGTACGGGCCCGCGTCCCAGTGGAGCTTGCCGAGGCCGGCGTCCGTCTGGAGCGCCACCTCGTCGTGACCGATGATGTGCTCACGGTCGAGCGGCACGCCGTACGTCTTCGCCAGGTGCTTCACCAGCTCCGCGGAGGAACGGTACTGCTGCTCCGTGTACCAGCTGCCCTCCTTGATGGCGAAGCCCTCGTGCTCCACGCCGATGGAGTGCATGTTGTGGGTCCAGTTGCCCGCGTGCCACGCCAGGTTCTTGTTCTCGAGCATCTGGGTGACCAGGCCGTCGGAGGCCTTGATCAGGTAGTGCGCGCTGGCCCCGCTCGTCGGGGTCGTGAGCACCTTGAGCGAACCGTCGTAGCCGCCCTCGGTGTCGTGGATGACGATCTGGCGGATGTCGACGCCCTGGTTGGGGCGGTCGCCCGCGGTGTAGTTCTTCCTCCCCTCGGCATCGGGGACGGACAGCTTGACGTTGCAGTTCAGGCCGGTGGGGCACTCGGGGAGCGCGGCGGCCGTCGTGGCCGCGAAGCTCGCCGCCAGCGGCACGTTCGCCGGCTTGACCGGCTCGACCGTGGCGTCGGCCGGCAGGGAGACCTGCTCGCCGTCCAGGGTGAGCTCCCGCTCACCGGTCTTGATCGACTCGAAGACGCGCTTCGCGAAGAGGTCGGCGCCCTTCCGGTCGGAGGACTGGCCGTAGCGGGCCACCGCCGGGTACCAGTCGCCCGGCTCCTCCGACAGCTCGGCGCCCGCCTGCTTCTGGTAGTCGGCGAGCAGCGCCGCACCGGCCCGGATGGAGGCCGCGGAGTCGTTCTGGACGGCCTCGGTGGAGCTGTCGATCAGCTCGGCGGCCTTGTCCAGGGTGTGGAGGCGGGGGTCGTCGGTGTCGACGATCGCCTTCTCCAGAATGCTGCGGACCTTCTCACGGTCGAAGGTCTTCTCGATCTCCGGGCGGCCGGAGCCGTTGAAGTGATCGATCTGCTCGTCGGTGACTTCCTGCTCCACGTCATCGGCGTCGACCTTCGTCAGGCCCATGACGTTGTACGCGCCGGTGACGCTCGGCTCGCCGTCGTGCGACTCCCACCGCGTCTGGTTGTACGACACGGCCATCAGCACGCTCTGCGGCACATCGAACTCACGCGCCGCGTTTGCGAACTGCGACTGCAGGGAAGAGTCCCCAGCAGCCTTGCCGCCGCTCGCCGCCACGCCCAGGAGGCCGGGGGAGGCGACCGCGATGGTGCCGATCGTGGCCGTGGCCACGACGGCGGCCGCCGCTCCGTACAAGATTCGTTTCTTCTTGCGGTCCCTGCGGTGCCTCTGGGTCACGCCCACCCCTGTGGTTCGAGTGTCAACTTGTGAAACGGGCCAGAGGGTAACACCACTCGATGGCGTGAAGATCGCCGCTGGACATTTCGGGCGCGTGTCTCAGCCACTGGGCAGGGGGACAGGACCGGACGAAGAACCCCGTAATGTGGTCCGTGTGACCGTGAACGCTGAATCCCACGCCGTCGCCAAGGCGACCTGGCGAGACCTGCCCGCGGCGCAGCAGCCCGAGTACCCCGATGCCGAGGCTCTGCGCGATGTGATCGCGGACCTCGAGTCGTATCCTCCGCTCGTCTTCGCCGGCGAGTGCGACCAGCTGCGCGCCCGGATGGGAGCCGTCGCCCGTGGCGAGGCGTTCCTGCTCCAGGGCGGCGACTGCGCCGAGGCCTTCGACGCCGTGTCCGCCGACCACATCAGGGCCAAGCTCAAGACGCTGCTCCAGATGAGCGCCGTCCTGACGTACGCGGCCTCCGTGCCCGTCGTCAAGGTCGGCCGCATCGCCGGGCAGTACTCCAAGCCCCGCTCCAAGGGGACCGAGACCCGTGACGGCGTGACCCTGCCGACGTACCGCGGCGACTCGGTCAACGGCTTCGACTTCGACGAGAAGTCCCGCATCCCGGACCCCGAGCGCCTGAAGCGGATGTACAACGCCTCCGCCTCCACGCTCAACCTGGTGCGCGCCTTCACCACCGGTGGTTACGCCGACCTGCGCCAGGTGCACGCCTGGAACCAGGACTTCGTGAAGGCGTCCCCCTCGGGCCAGCGCTACGAGCAGCTGGCGCGCGAGATCGACAACGCGCTGAACTTCATGAAGGCCTGCGGCACCGACCCGGCCGAGTTCAAGGCCGTCGAGTTCTACGCCTCCCACGAGGCGCTGCTGCTCGACTACGAGGGCGCCCTGACCCGTACGGACTCGCGCACCGGCAAGCTCTACGACACCTCCGGCCACATGGTCTGGGTCGGCGAGCGCACCCGCCAGCTCGACCACGCCCACATCGAATTCGCCGCGCGGATCGCGAACCCGATCGGCATCAAGCTGGGCCCGACCACCTCGGTCGACGAGGCGCTGACGTACATCGACCGCCTCGACCCCGACCGCGAGCCCGGCCGGCTGACCTTCATCGTCCGCATGGGCGCCGACAAGGTCCGCGACAAGCTCCCCGAGCTGGTCGAGAAGGTCACCGCCTCCGGCGCGGTCGTCGCCTGGGTCACCGACCCGATGCACGGCAACACCTTCGAGGCCGCCTCCGGCCACAAGACGCGCCGCTTCGACGACGTGCTCGACGAGGTCAAGGGCTTCTTCGAGGTCCACAAGGGCCTCGGCACCCACCCGGGCGGCATCCACGTCGAGCTCACCGGTGACGACGTCACCGAGTGCGTGGGCGGCGGCGACGAGATCTTCGTCGACGACCTGCACCAGCGCTACGAGACCGCCTGCGACCCGCGGCTCAACCGCAGCCAGTCCCTGGACCTGGCGTTCCTGGTGGCGGAGATGTACCGCGATCAGTAAGTAGGTACCTACGACGACGGGGCGCGGATCCATGTGATCCGCGCCCCATCGTCGTTTCCAGGGCTTTTACGGTCCCGCCGCGCCGGGTAAGGTTAGGTTAGCCTTATCGATCACGGCGGGAGGTGAACCGCGTTGTACGTCTGCTCATGCTTCGGTGTCACGGAGAAGCAGGTCAAGCAGCATGCCGACGCGGGCGCCTGCACGCCCCGCCAGATCGCCTCGGCCTGCAAGGCCGGCACGGACTGCGGTTCCTGCGTCCGTCGCATTCAGGCCATCCTCGGGCGCGGCAACTGCCCCCGGCGTGACCTTCTGGACCAGGGGATGCCCGCGCTGGCGGCTGAGTCCGTCGCAGAGCCCGCCGTGGAGCTCGAGGAAGCCGCCTAGCCCGGTCCGGCTCCGCCTAGCTCGGCTGCTCGATGAGCGTCGAGATGTAGAGCGCCTCGCCCAGGGACTCGATCAGCTCCAGCTGCGTGTCCAGGTAGTCGATGTGGTGTTCCTCGTCGGCCAGGATCTCCTCGAAGAGGTTCGCCGAGGTGATGTCGCCCTTGGCGCGCATGACCTCGATACCGCGCTTGAGGCGGTCGATCGCCTCCACCTCGACCTGGCGGTCCGCCTGGAACATCTCGGTGATGGTCTGGCCGACCCGCACGTGGAAGAGCCGCTGGTAGTTGGGCAGACCGTCGAGCATGAGGATGCGCTCGGTGATCTTGTCCGCGTGCTTCATCTCATCGATGGACTCTTCGCGGGTGTACTTGGCGAGCTTCGTCCACCCCTTGTTGTCCTGGATGCGGTAATGCAGCCAGTACTGGTTGATGGCCGTCAGCTCGCCGGTCAGCTGCTCGTTGAGGAACTCGAGGACCTCGGGGTCGCCCTGCATCGCAGAGGCTCCTTCCACGTTACGTGTCTATGCCGTCACTGGGCAGGATGGCCGCATCCTCGCACCCCGAATGGGGGTCGTCCAGTAAGTGCAGGCTTAGTCGGAGTTGCCCGAATCCGCTGGTGCGGGGTGGTCTCCTGGTCATGACCACCCCTCGCCGTCTGTCACCATGGATGACATGGGTCAGCCGGAGAGCGGAGTACACCGGGAAGCGGGGCAGCCGGATCGTTCACCGGACCTTCCGCCGGGCCAGCGGCTCCAGCGCGGCTGGCCGGTCACCCATTACGGGCCCGTCCCCAAGTTCAAGCCGGACCGCTGGGAGTTCCGCGTCTTCGGGGCGACGGCCGACGGCGACAAGCGGTGCTGGAACCACGAGGAGTTCTCGGCCCTCCCGTTCTCCACGGTCGTGGCCGATCTGCACTGCGTCACGAAATTCAGCATGCTCGGGGCCGAATGGGGTGGCGTCCCGGCCCGCACGATCCTCGACCTCGCCCCGCCCGCGCCCCAGGTCACCCATGTGATGGTCTGGGCCGAGTACGGCTACAGCGCCAACATGCGCCTCGCCGACTTCGCCGCGGACCGCACGATCTTCGCCACCCACATGGACGGCGAGCTGCTCACCGCCGAGCACGGCTTCCCGCTCCGTCTGGTCGTCCCCCATCTGTACGCCTGGAAGGGCCCGAAGTGGGTCCGGGGCGTGGAGTACATGGCCGCCGACCGCCGGGGCTTCTGGGAGGAGCGCGGCTACCACAACCTCGGCGACCCCTGGACCGAGCAGCGCTACTCGTACCAGGAGGAGCCGGGGGACGGCCCGGAGCTGTAGGCGCGGGTCGGGCGCCAGGCCGTCAGTGGTGGTACTGGTGGACCACCGCGTGGCCCTTGCCGCGGCCGATCATCCACTTGTTGACCGGCGTGGTGATCACGAAGGCCGCCCCCAGGGCGATGGCGAGCACGATCCAGAAGAACGGCTCCGAGAGGTGCGCGTCCATGGCTCCGGGCCAGAGGGCGAGGACGCCGTTGTCGATGATCTCCATGACCGCGATGGAGAGGGTGTCGGCGGCGAGGGCGACCTTGAACGCCGTCCTGAAGTCGACGCCGGCGGCCAGGATGCCGCGCAGGGTGAGCGCGTAGCCGAAGAAGAAGGCCAGGGTGATCGCGAGGATCATCGTCTGCACGTTGCCCCAGCCGAGCGCGGTGCCGATGACCATGCCGAGCACCTCGCCGATGGCGCAGCCGGTGAGGCAGTGCAGGGTGGCCTTGGCGGCCATGGACCAGGAGACCTTGCCGGAGTGGCCCGCGTGGCCCTCGTGGCCCGCGTGGCCCTCGTGGTCGGTGTGGTGGTCGTGGTGGGTGTGTGCGTCGTGCTGCATCGGGTGCCCCCAAAGGCGGGTAGCGGTTCCTGCCGTCACAGGAACCGTATACCCCCCTAGGGTATTCCTCAACGCGAAATGACGCCCCGGAGCTTCTTCAGCAGCTCCACGTCCGCGAGATGCCCCGCCTTGCCGCCCGGCGTCTCGATGATCAGCGGCACGCCGTCGGTCGCCGGGTGCCGGAGCAGGTTCCGGAACCCGTCCTCGCCGATGTGGCCCACGCCGATGTTCGCGTGCCGGTCCTTGCGGGCGCCGACCACGTCCTGGGAGTCGTTGGCGTGGATCAGCTTCAGCCGCCCCTCGCCCACGGTCGCCACCAGCTGGTCGAGGGTCTGCGTCGCGCCGTGCGGACCGGTCAGATCGTGGCCGGCGGCGAAGATGTGGCAGGTGTCGAGGCAGATCCCCAGCTTCGGATGACGGTCGAGCGCGTCGAAGTACGGCCCGAAGTCCTCCGCGCGGGAGCAGAGCGAGAACCCCTGGCCCGCCGTCGACTCCAGGAGCAGATACGGATCGTCCTCGTGCGTCAGCTCGTCGAGGAGCGGCAGCACCCGCTCCCGTACCTGGGCGAGCGCCTCCGCGCGCGGGCGGCCCCCGGTCGCCGAGCCGGTGTGCACCACCACGCCCTTCGCGCCGATCTCCCGGCCCCGCCGCAGCGAGTGCCGCATCGACTCCACCGACTTCTCCACGGTGGCCTCGGTGCCGGAGCCGAAGTTGATCAGGTACGGGGCGTGGACCCAGGCCGAGATCGACTCGGCGGCGCACTCGGCGCGGAACCGCTCGTCCTGGGCGGGGTTGCCGGGCGGGGTGGCCCAGCCGCGCGGGTTGGCGACGAAGACCTGCACGGCCTCGGCGCCGAGTTCACGGGCGTAGCCGAGGCCGGTGGTGGCGAGGCCTCCGGCCACGGGGACATGGCCGCCGACGGGGTTGCGCATGAGTCTCTACAGTCCCTTGATCGTGAGGGTGATGGTGGAGCCCTCGGGCGCGGTCCCGCCGCCCGCCACGGACTGGCCCGAGACCGTGTCGCCGAGGTAGGGGAAGGACTTCTTGACCTCCACCTCGAAGCCCGCGTCCTCCAGGGCCGCGCGGGCGTCGTCGGTCGTCTTCTCCGTCACGTCCGGCACCGTGACCAGCTTCGGCCCCTTGGAGACGGTGAGAGTGATGGTGTCGCCCTCGGCGGCCCGGCTGCCCTCGGCGAGGGACTGCGCGGCGACGGCGCCGGCGACCTCGGAGGAGTTGATCCGCTCCGGGGCGACCCGGACGGTGAGCCCGGCCTCCTGGAGGCGGGCGGTGGCCGCGCCGACGGTCTCGCCGGTGACGTCGGGCACGTCGATCGGCGCGCCCTTGCTGACCACCAGGGCGACGGCCGAGTCGGGGGAGCGCTCGGTGCCGGGCTCGGGGTCGGAGCTGATCACGGAGCCCCGGGCGACGGACTCGCTGAACGCGGAGCTGGTCACCCCGGGCGCCAGGCCCTCCCGCTCCAGCAGGCGCCGGGCCTCGGCGAGCGGCTTGTTCCTGAGGTTGGGCACCTTCACGATCTCCGGGCCGCGGGAGAGGGTCAGGGTGACCGCCGCGTTGCCCCGGAGGCGCTCGCCCGGTGCCGGGTCGACGGCCATGACGGTGCCGCGCTCGTACACGTCGCTGAACGCGCGCTTCGTCGAACCGACCTCCAGGCCGGCGTCGGTGATCCGCTTCGTCGCGGCCGACTCGGTCTGGCCGAGGACGGCGGGGACCCGGGTGAACTGGCCGGAATTGATGTACCAGACGCCGGCGCCGAGGCCGAGGGCGAGCAGGACGCCGAGGACGATCAGGAGCGGGCCGCGCGGAGGCCGCCGGCGGGCCGTGGCCGTGGGCGCGGGGGGCTCCGGCGCGGGCAGCCGGTTCGTGTGCAGCACCGGCTGCGGGTCCTCCGCCACGGCCGCCGGGACGGGCCGGGCGATCACGCTGGTCCGGTCCTCGGCGGTGTCCCGGGCCCCGGACCGCGCCTGCGGGGGTACGGCGTCCAGCTGCTCCTCACCGAGCGCGGTGCGGGCCTCGCGGAGGAGGGCGAGCAGGGCGACGGCGTCGTGCGGGCGGACGTCGGGGTTGCGGGCCGTGGCCGCCGCGACCAGCTCGTCCAGCTCCAGGGCGAGGCCGGGAAAGGTGGCCGAGGGGGCGGGCACGTCCGTGTTGAGGTGCTGGTAGAGCACCTGGGCGGGGGTGTCGCCGGAATGGGGCTTGCCGCCGGTCAGCATCTCGTACAGGACGACACCGCAGGCGTAGACGTCGGCGCGGGTGTCGGCGGTGCCGTGCTCGATCTGCTCCGGCGCGAGGTACGAGACGGTGCCGAGGACCGAGCCGGTGGTGGCGGTCGCCGAGCCGACGGTCCGTACGAGACCGAAGTCGGCGACCTTGACCCGGCCGTCGTCCCCTATCAGGACGTTCTCCGGCTTCATGTCCCGGTGCACGAACCCGGCCCGGTGCGCGGCGCCGAGCGCGGCGAGCACGGGCTCCAGGATGTCCAGGGCGGCGCGGGGGGCGAGGGCGCCGCGCTCGCGCAGGACGTCGCGGAGGGTGCAGCCGGCGACGTACTCCATCGCCAGGTAGACGTAGGCGCCCTCGGCGCCCTGGTCGAAGACGCCGACGACGTTGGGGTGCGCGAGGCGGGCCACGGACTTCGCCTCGCGGATGAAACGCTCGACGAAGGCGGCGTCGGTCGCGAGGGCGGGGTGCATCACCTTGAGCGCGAGGACGCGGTCGAGGCGGGTGTCCACGGCCCGGTAGACCGTGGCCATCCCGCCGACGGCGATGCGCGCGTCGACGCGGTAGCGGCCGTCGAGCAGCCGCCCGACGAGGGGGTCCTGAAGGGTCGTGTCCACGGCGTCGAGTCTACGAGCCGTGGACGGGGCCCCCGCGCGGTCGTCCCGCTGTTGCAGCGCACCTGTGACGAGCATCGCCCGGACCCCCGGGCCCGGCCGCGCGCCGTCGCCCGCCGACCGGGCGTCCGCTCCGACCGGGCGTCCGCTCCGGCCGGGCGTCCGGCCCGGCCGGGGATCAGAACGCTGGGCGTTCCGGGTCCAGGGCGGCTCGGCCCTCCGCCGGGGACGACGCCTCCGCGAAGTGCCGGCGCGGGATCCGGCCCGCCCGGTACGCCAGCCGCCCCGCCTCGACCGCGTGCCGCATCGCCCCCGCCATCAGCACCGGCTCCTGCGCCCGCGTCACCGCCGACGCCAGCATCACCGCCGCGCACCCCAGCTCCATCGCGAGGGCCGCGTCGGACGCCGTGCCCGCACCCGCGTCGAGGATGACCGGCACCCCCGCCCGCTCCGCGATCAGCTGGAAGTTGTGCGGGTTGCGGATGCCGAGGCCCGAGCCGATGGGGGAGCCGAGCGGCATGATCGCCGCGCACCCCGCGTCCTCCAGCTTCCGCGCGAGGACCGGGTCGTCGTTGGTGTAGGGGAGGACGGTGAAGCCGTCGTCGACGAGGGTCTCGGCCGCGGCGAGGAGCTCCTCCCCGTCCGGCAGCAGCGTCCGCTCGTCGGCGACGACCTCCAGCTTGATCCAGTCGGTGCCGAGCGCCTCCCGCGCGAGCCGGGCCGTCAGGACCGCCTCGCCTGCCGTGAAACAGCCCGCCGTGTTGGGCAGGACGCGGATGCCGAGCCGGTCCAGGACGGAGAGGACGGAGCCCTGGACGGTGGGGTCGAGGCGCCGCATGGCGACCGTCGTCAGCTCCGTGCCGCTGGCGACCAGCGAGCGCTCCAGGACGTCGAGGCTGGGCGCCCCGCCGGTGCCCATGATCAGGCGCGACGAGAACTCCGTACCGCCGAGGGTGAAAACGTCGTCGGACATCGCGTTCAGCCTCCCTGGACCGCGGTGAGGACCTCGACCCGGTCGCCCTCGCCGAGCGGCGTCGACGCCCACTCCCCGCGCGGCACGACCGTCTCGTTGAGCGCGGCGGCGACCCCGGAGCGGGACGTGGTCAGGGTGGCGACGAGGGCGTCGAGGGTGAGGGGGCCGGAGAGCTCGCGCGGTTCTCCGTTCACGGACACGTTCATACGGGCTGCTCCTGACGTACGGGAGGGGCGGGGGAGAAACGGCGGGGGGTGAAGGGACGCGCCTCGTCGGGGAGGACGCCCGTGGTGAGGACCTCGGCCATGACGTCGCCGGTGACGGGGGTGAGCAGGACCCCGTTGCGGTAGTGGCCGGTGGCCAGGTGGAGGCCGGGCAGCGCGGTCGGGCCGAGCAGCGGCGCGTTGTCGGGGGACGCGGGCCGGAGCCCCGCCAGGGTCTCGGTGAGCGGCAGCTCGGTGATGCCGGGGACGAGCTCGTGGGCGTCGCGCAGCAGCTCGTACACCCCGCCGGCGGTGACCGTGGTGTCCCAGCCCAGCTCCTCGCTGGTGGCGCCGACGACGAGTTCGCCGTTCTCCCGGGGCACCAGGTAGACGTGGCTGCCCCGGACGACGGCCCGGACGGTCCGGGAGAGGAAGGGGGCGTACGCGGCCGGCACCCGCAGCCGCAGCACCTGGCCCTTCACGGGGCGTACGGGCGGCAGCACCTCGGCCGGGACGCCCGCGAGCCGCCCGCTCAGGCTCCCCGCGGCCAGGACGACCTGGTCGGCCGACAGTTCCCGGCCCCCGGCGAGCACGGCACCGCGCGCCCGGTCCCGTACCACCGTCAGGCTCCGCGCGAGGGCGCGGTGGAAGACCACCCCGGCCCGTTCGCAGGCGACGAGGAGCGCGGCGGCAAGCCGGCGCGGGTCGACCTGGTGGTCGCCGTCCACCCGCAGCCCGCCGCGCACCCCGGGGGCGAGCATCGGTTCGAGGCGGCGGCACTCACGGCCGCTGAGCCACTCGGAGGCGAGCCCGCAGCGGGTCTGCAGGGCGTGCAGCTCGCGCAGGTGCGCCCGGTCGTCGGCGTCGAGGGCGACGGCGAGGGTGCCGCAGGCGCGGTAGCCGACGTCGAGGCCGGTGACCTCCTCGATCTCGGCGGCGAAGGCGGGATACCGCGCGGCGGAGGCGAGGTTGAGCCCGAGCAGGGTCTCCTCGCCGTAGTGGAGTTCGGTGACGGCGGCGAGCATCCCGGCCGCGACCCGCGCGGCGCCACCGCCGGGGTCCGGGTCGACGACGGCGGTGCGCAGCCCGCGCCGCGCGGCCCGCCAGGCCGTGACCAGACCGATGATCCCGCCCCCGATCACGAGGACATCGCAGATGTCGGAGGTGTCGGAGGTGCGTGAGACTTCGGAAGAACGCATGGGCGTCCAGCCCCTCCCTTCGCCGGCATGACCCGGATCAGGTTCGTACGGTCGGAGGCCGTCCCAGCCTCCCTCTCAGCCCGGTGCGTCCGGGCTCCCGCGAGTGCTTTACGCCCGCCAGACTAGCTTCCGCCTCCGGGAGGCCGTAGACCCCTCCCTTCCTGACGGTATGTCAGATGCGTAAGGTGGTCGGGTGAGCGAGCAGAAGCAGGCCGAGCAGCACGTCGTGATCGTCGGCGCGGGGATGGCGGGCGTACAGACCGCCGTCGCCCTGCGCGAACAGGGCTTCACCGGCCCCGTGACCCTCATCGGGGCCGAACCCCACCAGCCCTACGACCGCCCCCCGCTCTCCAAAGCCATCCTCCTCGGCAAGGCCGAGGACTCCGCCTTCGGCGTCGACTTCGAGGCCCTCCGCGTCGAGCTCCGCCTCGGCCTCGACGTCACCGGCCTGCGCGCCGCCGACCACGAGATCGACACCGAGGCCGGACCCGTCCGCTACGACACCCTCGTCGTCGCCACCGGCGCCCAGCCGGTCACCCTGCCCGGCGCCGACGGCGTCCCCGGTGTCCACCTGCTGCGGACCCTCGACGACGCCGTACGCCTCGGGCCCGTCCTGGAGCGCCGCCACACCGTCGTGGTCGTCGGCGCCGGATGGATCGGCGCCGAGTTCGCCACCGCCGCGCGCGAGGCGGGCTGCGCCGTCACCGTCGTCGAGGCCGCCGACCGCCCCCTCGCCGGAGCCCTGCCCGCCGAGGTCACCACCCCCATGGCCGAGTGGTACGGGGCGAACGGCGCCACCCTCCTCACCCACGCGCGCGTGGACACCGTCGAACCCGGCCGCGTCCTCCTCGCCGACGGACGCGAGCTCCCCGCCGACGCCGTCGTCGTCGGCATCGGCGCCCGCCCCGCCACCGGCTGGCTCACCGGCTCCGGCATCGCCCTCGACCCGAGCGGCGCCATCACCGCCGACGAGCGGCTGCGCACCTCCCTGCCCGACGTGTACGCCGTCGGCGACTGCGCCTCCTTCCCCTCCGCCCGCTACGGCGAGCGCCTCCTCGTCCACCACTGGGACAACGCCCTCCAGGGCCCCCGTACGGTCGCCGCGGCGATCACCGGGTCCGCCGACACGCCGTACGACCCCGTCCCGTACTTCTGGTCCGAGCAGTTCGGCCGCTTCGTCCAGTACGCCGGCCACCACGCCGACGCGGACGAACTGCTGTGGCGCGGCGACCCGGCCGACGAGGCCTGGTCGGTGCTCTGGCTGCGCGCCGGCGTGCCGGTGGCGCTCCTCGCCGTCGGCCGCCCCCGCGACCTGGCCCAGGGCCGCAAGCTCGTCGAGGCGGCCGTCCCCGTCGACCCGGCGCGGGCCGCCGACCCGTCCGTACCCCTGAAGGCGGCGGTCCTGTAGGGCCCGAGTACCGGCTGTCGGTCCGGGATGGCAGGCTTGTCCTGTGACCAAGATTGACGTGAAGATCGATGCGCTCGTCCCCGCCTGGCTCTACGTGCCCGACATCGCGGAGATGCTCGATGTCGAGGTGACGCGCGTGCGGCAGCTGATCAATGAAGGCCAGCTCATCGCCGTGCGCCGCGGAGAGAACAACGCCCTGCAGATCCCCGCCGCCTTCATCCAGGGCGACAGGATCGTCAAGGGCCTCGTCGGGCTCCTGACCGTGCTGCGGGACGACGGCTTCACCGACGAGGAGATGCTGGAGTGGCTCTTCACTCCGGACGAGAGCCTGCCCGGCACGCCCGCGCAGGCGCTCAACGAGAACCGCGGCACGGAGGTGAAGCGCCGCGCCCAGGCGCTCGCCCTCTGACGCGCGCACGCACCGAAGACACCACCAGCGGGTGCCGCGGTGGCCGGTCCCTCACGGGCCGGCCACCGCGGCACCGGCGACACCGACGGGGGGACCCCACCCATGCCCACGCCTCGTGAGCGGCTTGCCGACGCCCGGCTCTACCTGTGCACCGACGCCCGGAAGCGCCAGGGCGACCTGCCCGACTTCCTCGACGCCGTGCTCTCCTCCGGCGTGGACATCGTGCAGCTCCGCGACAAGGGCATGGAGGCCGGTGAGGAGCTGGAGCACCTCGCCGTCCTCGCCGACGCCGCCCGCCGCCACGGCAAGCTCCTCGCCGTGAACGACCGGGCCGACGTCGCCCACGCCATCGGCTCCGACGTGCTCCACCTGGGCCAGGGCGACCTGCCCGTGCCCGCCGCCCGCGCGATCCTCGGCGACGAGGTCCTGATCGGCCGGTCCTGCCATGCCGAGAGCGAGGCGGCCGCGGCCGCCGCCGAACCGGGCGTGGACTACTTCTGCACCGGCCCCTGCTGGCCCACCCCGACCAAGCCCGGACGGTACGCGCCGGGCCTCGACCTCGTGCGGTACACGGCGGGCCTCGCCCAGGACCGGCCCTGGTTCGCCATCGGCGGCATCGACGCGACCAACCTCGACGAGGTCCTGGACGCCGGCGCGCGCCGGATCGTCGTCGTCCGGGCCATCACCGAGGCCGACGACCCGGCCGCCGCCACGGCCGCCCTCGCCAAGCGGGTCCGGGAGCGGGCGGGGGAGTAGGGCGTTCGTCCAAGGATCCGCCCGGCCGCCTGTCCGAAAAGGTGTCCATCAGCCGGACACCGTTCACGCCGCTCGGCGCACCCCGTCTAACCTGCCGGTATGGCCCTTGGTACCGCTTCTGTCCGCTCGGACCGCGCCCGCACGGTCCGCGAGATCCTCGCCTCCGGCGGCACGTCGTACTCCTTCGAGTTCTACGCGCCCCGGACCGCGAAGGGCGAGCAGGGCCTCTGGAACGCGATGCGCCGGGTCGAGGCGGTCGGACCGAGCTTCGTCTCCGTGACCTACGGCGCCGGCGGCTCCACCCGCGGCGGCACCGTGAAGGCCACCCAGAAGATCGCCTCCGACACCACGCTCACCCCGGTCGCCCACCTCACCGCCGTCGACCACTCGGTCGCCGAGCTGCGGAACGTCCTCGGCCAGTACGCCGACGCCGGCATCCGCAACATGCTCGCGCTGCGCGGCGACCCGGCCGGTGACCCGCTCGGCGAGTGGATCGAGCACCCCGAGGGCGTGCGGTACGCGGCCGACCTCGTCCGGCTGATCAAGGAGTCGGGTGACTTCTGCGTGGGCGTCGCCGCCTTCCCGGAGATGCACCCCCGCTCCACCGACTGGGACACCGACATCCGGCACTTCGTGGACAAGTGCCGCGCGGGCGCCGACTACGCGATCACCCAGATGTTCTTCGATCCGGAGAACTACCTGCGGCTCCGCGACAGCGTCGCGAAGGCGGGCTGCGAGACCCCGATCATCCCCGAAGTCATGCCCGTCGTGAACGTGAAGACCCTCGACCGACTGCCCCAGCTGAGCAACGCGGCCTTCCCCGACGATGTGAAAGAGCGCATCCTCGCCGTCAAGGACGATCCCGCCGCTGTACGCTCCATCGGTATCGAGTTCGCGACGGAGTTCTGCGCGCGGCTGCTCTCCGAGGGTGTCCCCGGACTGCACTTCATCACGCTGAACAGCTCCACCGCGACGCTCGAGATCTACGAGAATCTCGGACTGCACCAGCAGTCGTGACCGGTCGTACCCGCCCCGACCCGCGGCGGTGACCGTGGAGAGGGGCGGCGGGGCATGGGGTGGACGGTCCTCTACATCGCGTTCGGCGTGGTCGCACTGTGGCTGCTGGGGGAGGTGCTCCTCCAGTACAAGGCACGGCTGCGCTGGCGGGTGCTCGCCTTCTGCGGCTTCCTCGGTGTGGTCGCGGGCGTCCTGCTGTCCCTGGTGGCGGTGATCATCGCGGGGGCGGTCGCCTTCGCCGTCGGCCAGACGTACGTGACGCTGTCCTTCCGCCGCGGCTTCTCCACCGGCTGGGCGATCGGCGGCAGCCCCGGCGCGAGCCGTCGCCGCAGGTCCGGCGCTCCCACGCAGGCCGGGCCCACCCTTGAGGTCACCGAGCTGTCCTACGGCGGCGAGGACACCGCGTACGCCGTGCCGGAAGGCGACGGTGAGCAGCAGCCCGCCGCAGCGGAGAGCACCGCGGTCTACGAGCCCCTGCCCCTGCCCGAGGACACCGGCCAGTACGGGGTCTACGGCACGGGCCAGGACACGGCGCACGGCCACGCCACCGGGTACGAGACGGGTCACGACACGGGGTACGACCCCTACGCGCCGGCCTACGGCCAGCAGCAGCCCGCCTACGACTACGGCGCCGCCGCGGCGCAGCAGCAGTACGCCGCCTACTCCGACCCGTACATCGGCCCCGGCACGGACGGCCAGCAGTACGGCTCGTACTACACCGATCCGTACGCCCCCTCGTACACCTACGACACGCCTCCCGGCGGGGTCTGGGTCCCGCAGCAGCGCGACACCGAGCAGGCGCCCCAGCCGCAGCAGCCGCCGCAGGCCCCGAGCCCGTACGGCTACGAGCCGCACCCGGACGACCAGCAGCAGTACCGCTACTGAGTGACCGTGGGGCCGTCGGCGAATCGCGCCGACGGCCCCGCGCGCTCACTGCGAGCCGCGGAAGTCCGCGCCCTCCACGATGAACCCCGCCACAAGCGCGCCCGACATGCCCGCGTGGGCGAGCCCGCCGCCCGGGTGGGACCAGCCGCCCGCGAACCAGAGGCCCGGCAGCGGGGAGCGGTTGTCCGCCGGGAGCAGCCGCCCGCCGGCCCCGGCGAGCGCGGGCCCCGGCACCTCGGCGGCGCCGGTGTCCCGCCGTACGTCCTCCGGGGTGCGGACGTGCTGCCACAGCAGCCGCTCCCGCAGCCCCGGCACCGCGTGTCCGGCCGCCTCGACCATCCGCCCGGCGAGGGCCTCCCACTCCTGCTCCCCGGACGTGGGGACGGTCGCCGTGACCGTCACCGACTCGTGGTCCGCGTCCGGGCGCAGCGCCGGATCGTCCGGGCGCAGCACGGTCACCGTCGGCCGCTCGCCGGCCGCGTGCACCACGGTCCGGTGGACCGCCTCCGGCTCGCGGGCCCCGCGCAGCGCCAGACAGACCGTCACCCGGCCCGTAGTGAGGGCCTGGTGGCGCGGCCGGTCGTCACCGGGGCCCCACTCGACGACCCGGTCCCGGTGGAGGGCGGGCAGCGGGGCCCCGGAGACGACATGGTCGGCCTCGACGGTGTCGCCGCCGGCCAGCCGGACGCCCACCGCCCGGCCGTCCTTCTCCAGGACGCCCTCGACGGGCGTGTCGAAGACGAACTCGACCCGCCGCTTCCGGCACCGCTCGTACACCGCGTCGGCGAGCGCCCGCAGCCCCCCGCCCACGTACCAGCTGCCGAAGGTCTGCTCCATGTACGGCAGGACGGCGGCCGAGGCGGGGGCCGTGGCCGGGTCGAAGCCGTACGTCCACGCGTACGCGTCGAGCAGGGCGGCGAGCCGGGGGTCGCGCAGCTCCCGCGCCCCCACCTGCGCGAGCGTCGTCGTCGGCCGCCGCAACAGGCCCGGCTTCAGGGCCGGGTACGGCTCACGGGCCAGGGGCGCGGGATCGGTCGGCTGCGGCTCCTCCAGGAGCGGGCGGCGGGTGCGGTCCCAGGCCTCACGGGCCCGTACCAGGAAGTCGCCCCAGCGCTCGCCCGCGCCGGCGCCGAGCGCCGCGTCCAGGGCGGCGACCGTGCCGGCCCGGGAGGCGTTCGGCAGGTCCACGCGGGCGCCGTCGGCGAAGACATGACGGGCCGCCGGGTCGACCTGCGTCAGCGTGACGCACTCCTCCAGGGGTTCCTTGCCCGTCTTCACGAACAGGTCCCGGTACACGGCGGGCAGATGCAGCAGCCCCGGGCCCGTGTCGAAGGCGAAGCCGTCCCGCTCGAAGCGGCCGACCGCGCCGCCGTACGTCCCGCCCCGCTCGTACACCGTCACCCGGTGGCCCGCCACGGCCAGTCGGGCCGCCGCCGCCATGGCGCCGAGTCCCGCGCCGATCACCACAATCCGTGCCATGCCGGCGACTTTATCCGGCGCCTCGGACAGTGGTGGAAACCCGGTCGGCGGTCCCGTCGGGCGTCCGGGGCCGGCCGGTCAGAAGTGCTCCGACCCGTCGTCGGACGGTGGCCGTGACCGGGCTCTGGTCGTCACGTCGGCGAGCCGTCTCTCCTCGCGGCGCTGGGACCTGCGGCGCAGGAAGCGGCGGATCTTCTTCGCGAGGAAGACCAGTATCGTCAGTCCGAGGGCGAGCAGCACGGCCGCGATGATCGCCGCCGCCAGCGGGTGGAAGACGGCGAAGGTGATGATCGCCGCCACCCCGAGGTCCTCCGCCAGGCTCAGCGCGACATTGGAGAACGGCTCGGGCGACGAGTTGACCGCCATCCTCGTCCCCGCCTTGACGAAGTGGCTGAGCAGGGCCGTCGAACCGCCGACCGCGCCTGCCGCGAGCTCGGGCAGCGAACCGTTCTGCCCGGCGAGCAGGGCGCCGACGACGGCCCCCGACACCGGCCTGATCACCGTGTGGACGGAGTCCCATATCGAGTCGACGTACGGGATCTTGTCGGCCACCGCCTCGCACAGGAAGAGCACGCCGGCGACGACGAGGACATCGGTGCGCTGCAAGGACTCGGGCACCTCGTCGGTGAGCCCGGTCGCGCCGAAGACGCCGAACAGCAGGACCACCGCGTACGCGTTGATCCCGCTCGCCCAGCCGCTGGTGAACACCAGGGGGAGTACGGACACGCCCGCGATCGTAACCAGGTCTGAGTACCCGTACCTAGAGGTCGAGATGAGTAGGTGCGCGGATGGGCGCGAGCGGGCCCGGACGGAAGAGTGGAGTCCACGGAAGGGGCGCGGCCCCGGGAACCGCCGACACGGGGCGGCGGAACCGGGACCGCGCGCCTGCCGGTACGGGGCACGGGGGTGCCACGGGGGATACGGGGGGCACGGGGCACACGGGGGAGGACGGCGGAAGGCCGGTGCGGCGGGGCTCGGGGGGATCGAGCCTCGTCGGACCGGCCTTCTCGCCGTGCGCGCACGGCGCCGCGGGGCACGCCGTACGAAGGAGCGTGAGGAGTGTTACGGGGGTTCCACGCGGGCGCGTGGTCAGCGGCGGCCGCCCACCCGGCCGTGCAGCAGCCGGGAGAGCGCCGCGTGCACGTCGTCGAGCGAACGCTCGCTCTGGAAGGCCTGCCAGTCGAGCGCCGCCACCAGCACCATCCCGACCAGCGCCGCCGCCGTCAGCTGGACGTCGATGTCGTCGCTCAGCTCACCGGCCGCGACCCCCTCGCGCAGCACCCCCTCGACCACCGCGACGGCCTCCTGGCGGACCACCAGGAGCGTCGAGTTCCAGGCCCGGTTGGTGCGCCACAGCTCGGCCACGTACAGCTGGGTGAAGGCCGGGTAGCGGTCGATGAAGACGAGGCCCGCGCGGATCATCGCGTCGAGCGCGTCGACCCTGCTCCCGCCGCGCTCGGCGGTCTCCTCGGCCGCCGAGCGCAGCGAAGCCGCGAGCAGCGACACGCCGTGGCGCAGCAGCTCCTCGAAGAGCTCGGTCTTGCTCTTGAAGTTGTAGTAGACCGTGCCCTTGGCCACGCCTGCCCGCTCGGCGATCTCGTCCACCGTCGTCGCGGAGAAGCCCTGCTCCGCGATGAGGGTGACGGCCGCCTCGTAGAGCTTCGCGCGCGTGGCCTGGCGTCGGGTGCTGCTGCTGTCCATGGGGTCGATTCTCACAGGTGTCGCGGGCGTCACAGGCCCCGTCTCACAGGGTCAGTTCGGGGTGGAGCCGGTCGAGCGTCCAGACCTGCCGCTTGCGGGCCGAGACCGCGGTCAGGGCCAGGGCGCCCACGGTGAACGCGGTCAGGACCGCGCAGGCCTGCCAGACGGGCCCGATCCCACCGCCCGTGATCAGCCGGCGCAGCGCCTCGACCACGTAGGTCATCGGCAGGAAGGGGTGGACGGCGTTGAAGAAGCCCGGACTGG
Source organism: Streptomyces sp. NPDC002773 (assembly GCF_040295605.1). Taxonomy (NCBI): domain Bacteria; kingdom Bacillati; phylum Actinomycetota; class Actinomycetes; order Kitasatosporales; family Streptomycetaceae; genus Streptomyces; species Streptomyces sp. NPDC002773. Next base: position 5,327 of record NZ_JBEOVO010000009.1, on the reverse strand, counting down.
TCTGGACGGGGTACGTGCCGCCCGCCGAGGTCAGCTGGAGCATCAGGACCGCGAGGACCAGGATCCGGCCGGCCGCGCCGAAGCGGGCGTTGAGCCACTGGATGATCGCGGCGAAGCAGCAGGTGACCAGGGTGAGGAAGCCGACCGTGCCGGCCGCCCTGGCCATCTGGAGCCCGAGGCCCCAGTGCAGGACCGACATGAGGGCCGCGACCTGGAGGACGCCGATCGCCGCCACCGGGAACCAGCCCGCGAGCGCGATCCGCCAGGCGGAGGCACCGGCGGCGAGGGCGCGCCGGTTCATCGGCTGGATGATCATGTACGCGACCATCGCGCCGACCCAGAGGGAGAGCGGGATGAAGTAGGGGGCGAAACCGGTGCCGTAGTTCGGCGCCTTGTGCAGGGACTGGGAGGCCAACTGCACCGGATCCGCCATGACCTCCGTACGCCGGTCACGGTCCTGCTCGTCGTAGTCCGGGATCCGTTCGACGCCGTCGCGCAGCCCGCCGGCCAGCTCACCGGAGCCGTCGGCCAGCTTGAACAGGCCGCCGTCGAGGTCGCCCGCGCCCTTCTTGAGCTTGCCGACGCCGGTGTCGAGGCTGACGGAACCGGTCTTGGCCTCGGTGATGCCGGTGTGGAGCTTGTCGGCACCCGCCGCGACCTGCTTCGCGCCCGCGTTGAGCTCGTTGATCTTCCTGATGGCGTCCTCGACGTCCTCGTCGAGGTGCGGGGCGCGGGCGGCCAGCTCGTCGGCCTGCTTCTTGAGCGTGACGAGCCGGGCGTCCAGGGTCTTGATGTCGCCCTTGCTGTCCTTGGTCAGCGCGTGCACGTCGTCCGCGATCGTGGCCACGTCGTCCGCGGTGACCGAGGCCTCCTTGAGCCGGGCGCAGATCCGCTCGTCGGCCTCCGGCTTCAGCTCGCACTCCTCCCGGTGGATCGCGGCCAGACCGTCGTCGGCCTTGTGCGCGGCCGTACGGAGCACCGGGGCCCGCTCGACCAGGTCGTCGAGCCGGTGCTGGACGGCGGTGGTGGAGTCGGAGACGAGCCGGGCGGTGTCGCGGATCGACCTGCCGTTGTTCGCCAGGTAGGGGCGGACCTTGTCGGCGGTGCCGTTCACCTTGTCGGCGAGCGACTGCGTGCCGTTCGCGACCTTGCGGGAGCCGCTCTCCAGGTCCTTCGCGCCCTTGTCCAGCTTCTTCAGGCCGGCGGCCAGGTCGCCGCTGCCGGTCTTGGCGGTCGTGAGGCCGTCCGCCAGGTCCTTGGAGCCCTTCTTCGCCTTGTCGACGCCCTGCTTGAGGTCGCCGGCGCCCTTGGCGGCCTTCGCGGTGGCGTCGTGGATGTCGGAGAAGGAGATGAAGATCTTGTCGAGGAAGGACCGCGAGGACTTGGTGGAGGCCGCGGTGCGCACCTCGGAGAAGACCGTCCGGGAGATCTGCCCCACGATGTAGTTGTTGGCGTCGTTCGTCCGCACGCGGAGGGCGCCGGTCTCGGGGGCGTCGCCGGAGCTGGAGGCGATGCGCGAGCTGAAGTCGCCGGGCATGGTCAGGGACAGGTAGTACTTCCCGTCCTCGACGCCCTCGCGTGCCTCGGCGTCGCTCACCCGGTGCCAGGCGAAGGTGTTGCTCTCCAGGAGCCCCTTGGTGATGTCGTCACCGGCGTTGATCCGCTTGCCGTCGGCGGTGGCGCCCCGGTCCTCGTTGACGAGGGCCACGGGGATCTTGTCGAGCCTGCTGTACGGGTCCCAGAACGAGTACAGGTACAGGGCGCCGTACAGCAGGGGCAGCAGCAGGATCGCGACGAGCGCGGCGCGCGGCAGCTTCCCCCTGCCGAAGCGCTTCAGCTCAAGCGCGGCCAGTTTCGGCGAGCGCATCGGCCGCCCCCTCCTCGGTCGTGTGGTCGTCGTCGTCGTTCGCGTCGGGATCGGAGGCGGGCGTCTCCGGCTCTCCCGGGTCGGTCGGGTCCGTCGGCGGCGGCGGGTTCGGCGGCGGGTTCTCCGGCTCTTCCGGTTCCGTCGGCTCCTTCGGGTCCGCGAGCGTGGTGATGCGCAGGGCGTCCTCGGGGGCCTCGCTGCAGACGGCGAGGACGGTCGTCCCGGCGGCGGCCACCTCGCGCAGCAGTGCCCAGGCCTCGGCCCGGTCGGCGTCCGAGAGCTTCAGGTCCGTGTCGTCCACGGCGAGCAGCCGGGGGCGGCCGATCAGGGCCAGGGCGGTCGAGAGCCGCAGTGCTTCGAGCCGCTCCAGATCCCGTACGGAGGTCCGCTCGCCCTTCGGCAGGGCGGAGAGGTCGAGCCCGGCCGCCGCCACGGCCTCCTCGATCCGGGCCCGGGTCGCCGCGGCACGCTCGGCCGGGCGCCGCAGGAGGGCCCGGACGGAACCGTCGTAACGGCGCTGGAGCAGGGCCCGCTCGCGCAGGTGCTCGGCGACCGTGAACGCGGGGTCGAGCTCGCTGACGCCGGGCACCTGCCCGAGGGCGCTGATCCGGCGGACCCCGGCCATCTTCCGGGGCAGGGGGAGCCCGCCCACCTCCGCGGTGCCCTCCGTGGCCTTCATCCGGCCGGTGAGCGCGAGCAGCAGACAGGTGCGGCCCGAACCCGACGGCCCCTCGATCGCCGTCAGCGAGCCCGGCGCGGCCCGGAAGGAGACCTCCCGGAAGGCCCAGCCGCGCGGCCCCCTCAGTCCGAAGCCGTCCGCGACGACGGCGGCACCGTGCGGCCGCTCCTCGGCTTCCGCTTCCACGGACCCACCCCCCTGTTCCCCGTTTTTGCACTGACTGGTCAGTGCAAAAACTACCCCCGGACGTGGTTTCCAGGCAAAAGCCCAGGTCGGCGGCGTTGTCAGTGGGGCCGGGCACGATGGGCACATACGGCCACAGTGCCGTCACGCGACGACAGGAGGACTCGTCATGGCAAGCCCTTCCGCAGCAGCCGCGCCCCACCGCCACCCCGGGGGCCGTACCGTCCCCGCGCAGTCAGGACCCGCGTCGGACGTCCACGCCGTCCCGCGCCGCTCCGCCGCCCCGCCCGCCGCGCTCGACCTCCTCGCCAAGGCCCGGGCGGGGCTGGCCGAGGCCGCGACCCTCGACCGCCCCCACGAGCGGTACGCCGCCGCCCACCTCGCCGCTCTGCGGGCCGCCGCCGCCGTCCTTGCCGCCCGCGCCCGACCCGACACCGGCCCCCGCCGCCGGCAGCGGATACGGAGCGCCTGGGAGCTCCTCGCCGAGCTGACCCCCGAGCTGACCGAGTGGAGCGCCCTCTTCGCCTCGGGCGCCGAGCGCAGGGCCCGCGCCGAGGCCGGCATCGCGAGCGCCGCCACCCGGCGCGAGGCCGACGACCTCCTCAGGGACGCCTCCTTCTTCCTGCGCCTGGTCGAGCGGCTCCTCGCCCTCCAGCCCGTCCCGCCCCGCCGACCGGGGGCGGACGGAGCCGGAGGATGATCCGGAAGGCCAGGCCGAGGCCATAGGGTGGGGAGCGTCCGTACCCGTCACCGAGGAGTCAACAGCCGTGCCGGACCCTTCCGCTGCCTTCGGCCGAGAGGCGACGTCGCGCCCGTCGCGCGCCTCCCTGCGTACCGCCGTCGTCTGGGACGTCCTCAAGGAGGCCCTCGACCGCCGGGTCGAAGCCACCGGCAAGGACAGCCTCGACGTCCTCGACACGGGCGGCGGCTCCGGGAACTTCGCGGTGCCGGTCGCCCGCCTCGGCCACCGGGTCACCGTCGTCGACCCCAGCCCCAACGCGCTCTTCGCGCTGGAGCGCCGGGCCGCCGAGGCCGGCGTCGCCGATCTGGTGACCGGGGTCCAGGGCGACATCAGCGGCCTCTTCGACGTGGTCGGACGCGAGAGCCACGACACCGTGCTCTGCCACGGTGTCCTGGAGTACGTCGACGACCCCGTCGAGGGCGTACGGAACGCGGCCGCCGCGCTCCGGCCCGGCGGCAGCCTCAGCCTGCTCGCCGCCGGGGTCGGCGGCGCCGTCCTCGCCCGCGCCCTCGCCGGCCACTTCACCGAGGCCCGGCACGCGCTCACCGACCCGGCGGGCCGCTGGGGCGCCGGCGACCCCGTGCCCCGGCGCTTCACCGCCGAGCAGCTCACCGAACTCGCCGACGGGGCCGGGCTCGCGGTCGGCGCGGTGCACGGCGTCCGGGTCTTCGCGGACCTCGTCCCCGGCGTCCTCGTCGACACCGAGCCCGGTGCGGCGGAGGCCCTGCTCAAGCTGGAGGCGGCCGCCGCGGAGCTGCCCTCCTTCCACGCGATCGCCACGCAACTGCACCTGTTGGGCGAGAAGCGGGCCTGAGCAGGACGGCCACCCGATCGGCGGCGCGGGCGACGGCACTCCATGGAGTACGCCACAGCCCACCCCGTAACGGGCTCCGCCCCGTATGATCGGGGGACAGCATCCGGCATGACGGACGAGGGGCTGGGGAATCAACGCCTCAGCAACCGATCCGCATGGCGGCCCGGATTGGCTATTCGGCATTGAGGGCGGGTTTCACGGGGGCGATTCCCTGCCTATCCTGAAAGGGCCGCAAACCGGTCGCCCCCGCGACCGACGACTAGGAGGACTCCGTGCCGCTCTCGGAGCACGAGCAGCGAATGCTCGAGCAGATGGAGCGAGCGCTGTACGCCGAAGATCCCAAGTTCGCGACAGCGCTCGAGGGAAGCGGACTGCGTACGTACACCCGGCGACGGGTCTACCAGGCAGTCGCCGGCTTCCTGGTGGGTATCGCGCTCCTCATGGCCGGAATGGTCGCACAGCAGATCTGGATCAGCGTGGTGGGGTTCCTCGTCATGCTGGGCTGCGCGGTCCTGGCGGTCACCGGATGGCGCAAGGCGCCGAAGCCGGGCGAGCAGCAGGCCAAGGGTGGGGTGGCGGCCGGTGGCCGTCAGACCCGGCAGCGACGCTCCATGATGAACCGGATCGAAGAGCGGTGGCAGCGCCGCCGCGACGAACAGCAGGGCGGCGGCCACTGACGGGCCCCTGAGCGGAGGCCCCGCACCCTTCCGTACGACCCCGAGCCCCGTGAGGCCGGCGCCCAGCGCCGCCCCACGGGGCTCGGGCCGTCCCCGTCCCCGGCACCCTGCGGCCCTTCCACCCCGCGGTGCCCACCCAGTGGCCGACGCGCCCCGCCCACCTCCGTGGTGGGCGTCCGCACCGCCGGGGCGGTGCCCACCCGCCCGTTGCGGGCATTCGTACCACTGGGGCGGTGCCCACCCGCCCGTACCCCGCCGCGGACGCAACGGTCGGCGCACCCCAGCCCCGCCACCCTCGTTGTGGGCAACTGTTCCGCGGGGGCGGTGCCCGCCCGCCCGCACCCCGCCGCGGGCACAACGGCCGG